>NZ_JBSFYR010000014.1:0-123635 GCF_053599875.1 Streptomyces sp. NPDC005151
GATCACGTTCATGGAGAACGGACTCGCTTCCCGGTCCCGGCACCCCTCTTCGGGAGAGTTGCGCCGCAGGTCACAGCCCTAACGCACTGGTGTTGTCTTCTAGGCGAGCACTCAGTAGTCCCGGCCCCCGAAAAGCCCGGCACCCGCCCTCCGAAAACGCAGAGTCATTCTGCACAGAATCGGACCGCGCAGGGCATCACCACCCTTCGCCTCGCAGCTCAGCGCCCGGTCACGATGCAACTAATAAATGCACCGGACAACCCGCCCGTCACCTGCGAAAAACCACTCGGCAGCCGCGGCGCGCACCCGGCACAGTGTCCGTATGACCGACAACGGCCGGCGCGGATCTCCCGGCGACAAAGGACTGGCCGACGACGGGACGATCCGACGTGAAGGCTCGCTGAGCCGCCTGCCGGCGGCGTTCACCCCTGTGGTCGAAACGGCCCGAGCCCGGATCGCCGGCGCCTTCGACGCCACGCAGCTGCACAGTGCCTACCTCTACGGCAGCATTCCGCGCGGCACGGCCATTCCCGGTGTCTCCGATCTGGACCTGCTGCTCGCCCTGCGCGCCGAACCCACCGAGGCCGACCGGGCCACGGCCCGGTCCGTCGAGGCCGCCCTGAACGCCTCGTCCGACCTGATCGACGGCGTCGGCATCCTCCTCTTCGGCACCGGCACCCTGCTCAGCGAACTCGAACGCAACGACCTCGGCTTCTTCCTCGCCTGCCTCTGCACCCCGCTGATGGGCGACGACCTCGCCGACCAGCTGCCCCGCTACCGCCCCACCCCGCTGCTCGCCCGCGAGACCAACGGCGATCTGTGCCTGTCACTCCCCCGCTGGCGCCGACGGGCTGCCGCGGCCACCACGGACGCCGAACGCAGAAACCTCAGCCGCGGCGCCGCCCGCCGCATCGTCCGGTCGGGTTTCACCCTGGTCATGCCGCGCTGGGGCGGCTGGACCAGCGATCTCCAGGAGTGCGCCGAGATCTTCGGCCGGTACTACCCGGAGCGGGCCGGGCAGATGCGTACCGCCGCGGCCACCGGCCGCACCCCCTCGGCAGACCCGGCCGTTCTCTGCCTGCTCATCGACGATCTGGCGCCCTGGCTGGCTGCCGAGTACGTCGCGGTCCACGGCGAGAAGGCACCGCGCCCATGACCGCCCCGACCACACCCTCGCGCCTGCACTGAGCGGCATGCTCTCCCGGCTGGACGGGGTCCCGAACGCACCGACCCGGTACGTGCAGAACGGCGCGCGCCCCCCATCGCGCGCCCCCATAGTGGCGACGCACAGCTGTCGCGCCTGACGCTCGGCCGGTACGTCGTGCGCAACCGGCTGCTCGGTCCCGGTGCGTAGGGCCTGGCCGATGCAGCCGGGGCGGCGTGGGCGGTGGCAGTGGCGGCGTACGTGGCCGGCGGGGCGCTCCTCGTGGTGCGCGGCGCGCGGCCGGAGCCCGTGTGACCACGCCTTTCGCCTCCCCGCGCCCCGTACGGATCCGGCAATTCGCTGGTCCCGGCCGCGCGGCCGGGCGAGGATGGCAGGGACTCACCCACCCTCTACCGGAGACCGAGGGACATGCCCACCGCCGACCGCCGCACCGCCCACAGCCCCGTCACGCTCGACCGCCGCGAAGGACCGTACGGGGAGGTCGTCCTGCGGGAGCGGGGTGACGACTTCGAGATCATCGCCAACGGCTGCTTCCTGATGGACACCGCGGACGGTCGCTCCGAGCGGCTGCTGATCGACGCGGCGCTTGCCGCGCTGCCCGCCGGGCGGCCGGACCCGGCGGTGCTGATCGGCGGTCTCGGGGTCGGCTTCTCCCTCTCCCATGCCTCAGCCGAACCGCGCTGGGGGCGGATCGCGGTCGTCGAGCGGGAGCAGGCGATCATCGACTGGCACCGGGGTGGCCCGCTGGCCCGGATCACCGGTGCCGCGCTCGCCGATCCGCGGACCGAGATCCTGGCGACGGATCTGGTGGCGTACCTCCGCACGGCTACGGACCGTTACGACGCGCTGTGCCTGGACATCGACAACGGACCGGACTGGACCGTCACGGACGACAACGGCAGCCTGTACTCGCCCGCCGGTCTCGCCGGCTGCCGGGAGCGGCTGAATCCGGGCGGGGTACTCGCGGTCTGGTCCGCGCAGCCGTCCGCCCACTTCGAACAGGCCTTACGGAATGCCGGATTCAGCAGGGTAAGGACGGAAGAGGTGCATGTTGCCCGAGGGGTACCCGACGTGGTTCATCTCGCACTTCGGACCGCCTGAGGTCCCCCCACCGGGTATGCGCGGCCCCCGGACGCCCGGGGGCCAAGCGCCACAAGGCAGACACTCCGCCTCCTCCTCGCGTCCAACCCGTTCCCGTGCCGTTACACCGTGCGTAGCCGGGAGCCGTCCGGTGGCTTTACGCTGCTGAACGGCAAACGGGATCACCCACGAAATTCACAAGCGAAGACCGTGCGTCCGGGGGAACGGCCCCCGCGAGAACGGGCAGGGGCGGGGCGATGGAACAGACACACACCACCCACAACGGTGTCGCGGCGACCCCGGGCGCGCAGCGCCGGGTGCTGGTGGTCGAGGACGACGCGACGATCGTCGATGCCATCTCCGCCCGCCTGCGGGCCGAGGGCTTCCTGGTGCAGACCGCGCTCGACGGCCCCGCGGCCGTCGACGCGGCCGAGTCCTGGCAGCCCGACCTGATGGTGCTCGACATCATGCTGCCGGGCTTCGACGGCCTGGAGGTGTGCCGCCGGGTGCAGGCCACACGGCCGGTGCCCGTGCTGATGCTGACCGCCCGGGACGACGAGACCGACATGCTGGTCGGCCTCGGTGTCGGCGCGGACGACTACATGACCAAGCCGTTCTCGATGCGTGAGCTGGCCGCCCGGGTGCATGTCCTGCTGCGCCGGGTGGAGCGTGCCGCACTGGCCGCGGTGACACCGCGCAGCGGCATCCTGCGCCTCGGCGAGCTGGAGATCGACCACGCGCAGCGCCGGGTGCGGGTGCGCGCCGAGGACGTCCATCTCACGCCGACCGAGTTCGATCTGCTGGTCTGCCTGGCCGGCACACCGCGCGCCGTGCTCTCCCGGGAGCAGTTGCTCGCGGAGGTCTGGGACTGGGCGGACGCCTCCGGCACCCGTACCGTCGACAGCCACATCAAGGCGCTGCGCCGGAAGATCGGTGCGGAGCGGATCCGCACCGTGCACGGTGTCGGTTACGCCCTGGAGACCCCGGCGCCATGACCCGGCCCGGCTCCCGACTGCGTCCTTTCTCGGTCAAGGCCAAGCTGGGCACGCTCGTCGTGGTCTCGGTGTTCATCACGACCGGGCTTCTGATGGTGGCGGTGCGCACCAGGACCGAGCTGCGGTTCATCACCGTGTTCTCGGTGATCGCGACGCTGCTGATCACACAGTTCGTGGCGCACGGCCTGACGGCGCCGCTGGACGAGATGACGAAGGTCGCCCGGTCGATCTCGCACGGCGACTACACCAGACGGGTGAGGGGCGCCGACCGGCGCGACGAGCTCGGCGATCTGGCGCAGACGATCAATCTCATGGCGGACGATCTGGAGGCCGTGGACCGGCACCGCAAGGAGCTGGTGGCCAACGTCTCGCACGAGCTGCGTACGCCGATCGCGGCGCTGAGAGCGGTGCTGGAGAACGTCGTGGACGGGGTCTCCGCGGCCGATCCGGAGACGATGCGCACAGCGCTCAAACAGACGGAGCGGCTCGGCAGGCTGGTGGAGACGCTGCTGGACCTCTCCCGGCTGGACCACGGGGTGGTCACCCTGAAGGCCCGCCGCTTCGAGGTGTGGCCGTATCTCTCGGGCGTGCTGAAGGAAGCGAACCTGGCCGCCTCGCACCGCCGGCTCTCCTCCGGCTCCGGGAACCACAGCCGCAAGGACGTACATCTGCATCTGGATGTGTCGCCGCCCGAGCTGACCGCGCATGCGGACGCGGAGCGGCTCCACCAGGTGGTGGCCAATCTGATCGACAACGCTGTCAAGCACAGTCCGCCGCACGGCCGGGTCACAGTGCGGGCGCGGCGCGGCGCGCAGCCGGAGTCGCTGGATCTGGAGGTCCTGGACGAGGGTCCGGGCATCCCCGAGTCCGAGCGGCACCGGGTCTTCGAGCGTTTCAACCGGGGCGAGGTGCCGTCCCCGCACGGTCCGGGCAGCGACGGCGGTACGGGTCTGGGGCTCGCGATCGCCCGCTGGGCGGTGGATCTGCACGGCGGCCGCATCGGAGTGGCTGAATCAGCTCGCGGCTGCCGGATCCAAGTCACTCTTCCGGGGATCCATCAACCACGCAGTTGACATAGGGTTCGAACCGGAAGGGCGCGTTCTACGTGTCGTCCCACAAGAGGGATACGGTCCACGTGGCCGTAGCCGCGGCCTCGCGTACCCGGACTGAAGCGGAACCAGGCTTGTTTCCCGCCATTTCCTGCGT
Source organism: Streptomyces sp. NPDC005151 (assembly GCF_053599875.1). NCBI lineage: Bacteria > Bacillati > Actinomycetota > Actinomycetes > Kitasatosporales > Streptomycetaceae > Streptomyces > Streptomyces sp. NPDC005151. The sequence continues at coordinate 4,447 of NZ_JBSFYR010000014.1, forward strand.
CGAAACCCGCTCTTTGATGTGACTTGCACGACGAAGACCGGCCCGGTCGGCATGGAACGGTCAGGGAGGCGTAGCCTTGATTTCCGCTGTCCATCACCTTGTGAAGCGGAAGAGGGCGGTTGCCGCCGTGTCGTCTCAGTCCCCCAGTAACTCAAGCATCTCGACCGACCAAGCCAGCCCGGGCACGAGCCCGGCTGTAGCTTTCGGCCCCAATGAGTGGCTCGTCGACGAGATCTACCAGCAGTACCTCCAGGATCCCAATTCGGTCGATCGCGCCTGGTGGGACTTCTTCGCCGACTACAAGCCGGGTACGTCCGGCACGGCGGACAAGCCCGTTCCCGGCGCCGCAGCCGCGGGGGCTGCGGTGGCCCCGGCCGCCACCGCACCGGCCCGGACCGATCACACCGCGCCTGCCGCTCCGGTGCAGGCCCCGGCCGCCGCCCCGGCGAAGCCCGCGGCTGCCGCTCCGGCCGCTGCCCCGGTGGCCCCGGCTGCGCCCGCCGCTCCGGCCGCGAAGGCCGCCGCGCCCGCCAAGGCGGCCCCGGCCACTGCTGCCAAGGGCCCCGAGTACGTGACGCTGCGCGGCCCGTCCGCTGCTGTGGCGAGGAACATGAACGCCTCCCTGGAAATGCCGACGGCCACGTCCGTCCGCGCCGTTCCGGTGAAGCTGCTCTTCGACAACCGCATCGTCATCAACAACCACCTCAAGCGCGCCCGCGGCGGGAAGATCTCCTTCACGCACCTCATCGGGTACGCGATGGTGCAGGCCCTCAAGGCCATGCCGTCGATGAACCACTCCTTCGCGGAGAAGGACGGCAAGCCGACCCTGGTCAAGCCGGAGCACGTCAACCTCGGTCTGGCCATCGACCTGGTGAAGCCGAACGGCGACCGCCAGCTGGTCGTCGCGGCCATCAAGAAGGCCGAGACGCTCAACTTCTTCGAGTTCTGGCAGGCGTACGAGGACATCGTCCGCCGCGCCCGCATCGGCAAGCTCGGCATGGACGACTTCACCGGAGTCACCGCCTCGCTGACCAACCCAGGCGGCATCGGCACCGTCCACTCGGTGCCCCGCCTGATGCCCGGACAGGGCCTCATCATGGGTGTCGGCGCGATGGACTACCCGGCGGAGTTCCAGGGCACCTCCCAGGACACCCTGAACAAGCTGGGCATCTCGAAGGTCATGACGCTGACCTCGACGTACGACCACCGGGTCATCCAGGGCGCCGCCTCCGGCGAGTTCCTGCGGATCCTGGCCCAGCTGCTGCTCGGCGAGAACGAGTTCTACGACGAGATCTTCAAGGCGCTGCGCATCCCCTACGAGCCGGTCCGCTGGCTCAAGGACATCGACGCCTCGCACGACGACGACGTCACCAAGGCCGCGCGGGTCTTCGAGCTGATCCACTCCTACCGGGTCCGCGGCCACGTCATGGCCGACACCGACCCGCTGGAGTACCGCCAGCGCAAGCACCCCGACCTGGACATCACCGAGCACGGCCTCACCCTGTGGGACCTGGAGCGGGACTTCGCTGTCGGCGGTTTCGCCGGCAAGACGATGATGAAGCTCCGCGACATCCTCGGTGTGCTGCGTGAGTCGTACTGCCGCACCACCGGCATCGAGTTCATGCACATCCAGGACCCGAAGCAGCGCAAGTGGCTCCAGGACCGGGTGGAGCGTCCGCGCCCCAAGCCGGAGCGCGAGGAGCAGCTGCGGATCCTGCGCCGCCTCAACGCCGCCGAGGCGTTCGAGACGTTCCTGCAGACCAAGTACGTCGGCCAGAAGCGGTTCTCGCTGGAGGGCGGCGAGTCCGTCATCCCGCTGCTCGACGCGGTCATCGACTCCGCCGCCGAGGCCCGCCTCGACGAGGTCGTCATCGGCATGGCCCACCGCGGCCGTCTGAACGTCCTGGCGAACATCGTCGGCAAGTCGTACGCGCAGATCTTCCGGGAGTTCGAGGGCAACCTCGACCCGCGGTCGATGCACGGCTCCGGCGACGTCAAGTACCACCTGGGCGCCGAGGGCACCTTCACCGGTCTGGACGGCGAGCAGATCAAGGTCTCGCTGGCCGCCAACCCCTCGCACCTGGAGGCGGTCGACCCGGTCCTCGAGGGCATCGCCCGCGCCAAGCAGGACATCATCAACAAGGGCGGCACGGACTTCACGGTCCTGCCCGTCGCGCTCCACGGCGACGCGGCCTTCGCGGGCCAGGGCGTCGTCGCCGAGACGCTCAACATGTCGCAGCTGCGCGGCTACCGCACTGGCGGCACCGTGCACGTGGTGATCAACAACCAGGTCGGCTTCACCGCCGCCCCGGAGTCCTCCCGCTCCTCGATGTACGCCACCGACGTGGCGCGCATGATCGAGGCGCCGATCATCCACGTCAACGGCGACGACCCCGAGGCCGTCGTCCGGGTGGCCCGTCTCGCCTTCGAGTTCCGGCAGGCGTTCAACAAGGACGTCGTCATCGACCTCATCTGCTACCGCCGCCGCGGTCACAACGAGGGCGACAACCCGGAGTTCACCAACCCGCAGATGTACACCCTGATCGACAAGAAGCGCTCGGTGCGCAAGCTCTACACCGAGTCGCTCATCGGTCGCGGCGACATCACGCTGGAAGAGGCCGAGCAGGCGCTCCAGGACTTCCAGGGCCAGCTGGAGAAGGTCTTCGCGGAGGTCCGTGAAGCCACCTCGCACCCGGCTCAGACCCATGTCCCGGAAGCGAAGCCCGAGTTCCCGGTCGCCGTCACCACCGCGGTCTCCGCGGAGGTCGTGAAGCGGATCGCCGAGTCCCAGGTCAACATCCCGGACCGGATCACGGTCCACCCGCGCCTGATGCCGCAGATGCAGCGCCGTGCCGCCTCGGTGGAGACCGGCACGATCGACTGGGGCATGGGCGAGACCCTGGCCATCGGTTCGCTGCTGATGGAGGGCACCCCGGTCCGGCTCGCCGGCCAGGACACCCGCCGCGGCACCTTCGGCCAGCGCCACGCGGTCCTCGTCGACCAGGTGACCGGCGAGGACTACACCCCGCTGCTCTACCTCTCCGACGACCAGGCCCGCTACAACGTCTACGACTCGCTGCTCAGCGAGTACGCGGCGATGGGCTTCGAGTACGGCTACTCGCTGGCCCGCCCGGAGTCGCTGGTCATCTGGGAGGCCCAGTTCGGTGACTTCGTCAACGGCGCGCAGACCGTCGTCGACGAGTTCATCTCCTCGGCCGAGCAGAAGTGGGGCCAGACCTCGGGCGTCACGCTGCTCCTGCCGCACGGCTACGAGGGCCAGGGCCCGGACCACTCGTCCGCCCGCCCGGAGCGCTTCCTCCAGATGTGCGCGCAGAGCAACATGACGGTCGCCATGCCGACGCTCCCGTCGAACTACTTCCACCTCCTGCGGTGGCAGGTGCACAACCCGCACCACAAGCCGCTGGTCGTCTTCACCCCGAAGTCGATGCTCCGCCTCAAGGCGGCGGCGTCCAAGGCGGAGGAGTTCACCACCGGCGGCTTCCGCCCGGTGATCGGCGACGACTCGGTCGACGCGAACGCGGTCCGCAAGGTCGTCTTCTGCGCCGGCAAGGTCTACTACGACCTGGACGCCGAGCGCGAGAAGCGCGGCGTCAAGGACACGGCCATCATCCGGCTGGAGCGTCTGTACCCGCTGCCGGGTGCCGAGCTGCAGGCCGAGATCGCCAAGTACCCGAACGCCGAGAAGTACCTCTGGGCCCAGGAGGAGCCGGCCAACCAGGGTGCCTGGCCGTTCATCGCCCTGAACCTGATCGACCACCTGGACCTGGCCGTCGGCGCCGACGTCCCGCACGGTGAGCGCCTGCGTCGCATCTCGCGGCCGCACAGCTCCTCCCCGGCGGTCGGCTCGGCCAAGCGCCACCAGGCCGAGCAGGCACAGCTGGCCGCCGAGGTCTTCGACGCCTGACCGGCAGACGTACAGGCCGAAGGGCCCGGCACCGCGATCGTCTCGCGGTGCCGGGCCCTTCGGCCTGTACGGGGTGCGGCGGCTTCCGGCGGTTTCCGGCAGGACGTCAGATCTGCTGCGGCTCGAAATCCCAGAAGGGCCGGTTGCGCGAACGCGCCGAGACCGTGTGCACGTGCTGTGCCCCCAGCGTCGAGACCAGGTCGCCCAGCGCTTCGCTCTCCACCTTGTCGGCCCGCTGCCGGTCCCGGGTGCCCCGCAGATCCGCCGCGTACGCGATCCGGGCGGACAGGCTGAGCGGATGAGTACGGCCGAGTGCCTCGGCGGCACGCGCGATGACCGATTCCGTCAGGGCCGCCGCGGACTCCGGCTCACCCACGAGATTGCGCAGCGCCGAGGCATTGATGGCGACGCCGAGGGTCCACGGGTGGTTCTCACCGACGGCGCGCGTCATGTCCAGGAGCGCGTTCTCGCCCAGGACGTGCGCCTGCTCCCGCTCTCCGACGTTGCGCAGGATCAGGGCATGGTTGGAACGGACCCCCGCTACGTACGGGTGGTTCTCGCCGAGCATCCGTACGTACCCGTCGACGACGCGTTCGCTTATCGCCCTCGCCTGGTCGATGTCCGCGTGCTCGCGGGCGAAGCAGCTCTGTCCGGCCGCGAACATCATGGTGAGGGGGTCGTCCTCGCCGAGCACCCGTTCGCTGCGCTCGAGTACGCGGGTGAAGAGGGACGCCGCTGCGGTCCGGTCGCCACCGCGGTAGAGGCACAGGGCCAGATTGTGTTCGGACAGGAGCGTCTTCGGGTTGTCCTTGCCCAGGACGTTGCGGTGCCTGAGGGTGCTCTGCTTCTGGAGGGACTCGGCCTCGGCGTACCGGCCCAGGAGCCGCAGATCGGTCGAGTAGTTGATCTCGGAGCTCAGCGTCCAGCCGTGGCGGTGTCCCAGACGGTCCCGGTGCTTGTCCAGGGCGCGCCGGTTGAGCTCCCGCGATTCCTCGTAGCGGCCGAGCAGTCGGAGCGAAATGGCCAGGTTGTTCTGGGCGGCGATGGTACGGGAGTCCTCGCCGAGGATTTCGCGGTAGGAGTTCAACAGCCGCTGCGACATCTCCAGGGCGTCCTCGTACCTGCCGAGCCCCCGAAGATCCGCGGCGAGGCCGTTGGAGGCCCGCAGGAACTCCAGGTCCTTCTCACCCCGCTCCCTGCGCAGATGATCGACCGCGGCCTGCTCCATGGCTGCGGTCTCCGCGTAGTTGCCCACTGACCGCAGCAGGTTGGCGTAGTTGTAGGTGAGGTCCCAGATCCGCGGATGGGTCTCGCCGAGCAGTTCCTTCCAGGCGGTCATGGCCCGCCCGGCAAGCTTGATGCCCGCCCGGTACTCCCCGGAGAAGTACATGTAGCGCAGGCAGTTGAGCACCAGGGTGTGTACGGCAGGATCGGTGCTGCGCAGAACATCAGCCCATTTGAGGTGCGGTGTGATCTCGGCGTAGGCGGGCCACTGCCGGGAGTCGATGGGCCGACCGGGGTCCGCGGCGGCGAGCGCGCGACGTACGACGCCGGCGAACTCCTCCCGGTCCCGCTCGGGCATGTCCTTGCCGATGATCTGGTGCACCATGCGGTGCAGGTAGACCGATTCCCCGGCGATGGACGGCTCGTGGGACTCCAGCCGGACTACGGAGTACTGGCGGAGCTGGCTGATGGCACGGTTCCACAGCAGTGGGTCGTTCATCAGCCCGGCCAGTTGCTCGGGCAGATCGCCGGAGGGCATGTCCTTCAGCAGCCGCACCGGAATCGAACCGGGCGCGAAGAAGCTGCACAGGCGCAGCAGGTCGACGGACTCGGGAACGGTCTCCCTGAGTTTGTTCAGCAGTATCGACCAGGCGGTCTGGAAGGCCAGCGGGAAGTCTGCGGACACCTTGACGACGTCCTGGTCGATGCCTCCGCCCAGGAGTTCGATGTACTCCTCGACCGACATGTCGGAGTCGTTGAGCCAGCCCGCCGTCTGGTCGAGCAGGAGGGGCAGATCCTCCAGGGCCTCGGCGAGCCGGTCCGCGTCGGAGGGAGTCAGCCGGGGTGCACGGCGGCGGATGAAGGAGACCGACTCGTCCCTGCTGTAGACCGGGACCTCGACGAGATTGCTGTTGTGCTCGCCCCACTCGGGGTTGCGCGAGGTGATCAGCACATGGCCGGGGCCGGTCGGCACCAGGTCCCAGATGTGCTCGGGTTCGTCGGCGCCGTCCAGGACGAGCAGCCAGTGGGCGTGCGGATCGCCGCGCCGAAGGGAGTCGCGGACCGCCCGGAGCCGCTCGCCGTACTCGGCACCGGTGGACAGACCGAGTTCGGGGGCGAGTTCGGCGAGCTTCTGGCGGTACAGGGCCCGGCGGTCGGCCGGTACCCACCAGACCACGTCGTACTCGGAGCCGAACCGGTAGACGTACTCGGCGGCCAGTTGCGTCTTCCCCACGCCGGACATCCCGTGGAACGTGACGACACCGGCGCCCCGCCCGGCTCCCTGGAACGCGTGATAGGTGTCGCCCAACAGGCGCTCGCGTCCGGTGAAGCGTGTGTTGCGGCGGGGAACTCCGCCCCAGACCTCGGGGGTGTCCGCTGGGAATCGTGGCCCGGGCCTGGTGTCTGCCTGGTCGGGCAGCGGGTCCGTGGGCAGGGACAGGCTGAGCAGCATGCGGCGTTCGGCCTCGGCGGCGCCGACGTTAGTGAGATCGGCGGCTCCGAAGACAGAGGTGGCGGCAGGCAGCGCCGACGTGGTGAGCGAGACCGCCGCGAAGCGCTCGCGGTCGAGTGCGACGACATGCCGCAGCGCCCTGTTCCACTCGTCACGGCTCCGGGGGCCGAGCTGGAAGTACCACTCGCTGAGAACGACGAGGATGCGCCCCGGCGCGAGCATCAGGTCCTGGAGCGATTCCTCCAGCGTGGCATCGTCCTGCGGATCCCAGCGCTGATAGACGACATGCACTCCGCGCCGTTCGAGACGGTCCCCGATCCAGGCTGCCCAGGCTCGGTTGAATCCGGCGAAACTGATCGTGACGGATTGCGTCCCCGATGTTTCAACTTGCTTACCTGCTAGGGGCATTCAGCCGTCTCCCTGCATCATTACAAGCCTTACTAACTTATCATCAGGAAAGGTCGGTGACGGTGATCCACTGCCACGCGGGGGCCGCCGTCACACACGACCGGAGTCGTTCCTCTGCTGCCATATCACGCGGGCCGTGCTCACATAGGCGCGCGCGCGGGCCAGATGGCCTGTCGGGGGCGGACAATCCGCCAGACGGTGGTAAAGCGTGATCAGTTCATTGACGACGACCCTTCCCTCCGGGGTGAGCGCGCCGGACCCGGCGAGGATCGGCAGAACCGCACCGGTCTGCTCCCGGCTGCGTGTGTGTTCGGTCCAGGCGATGTCACGCAACCCGGCGCTCTGCGCGTCGAGTGCACACCGCTGCCAGAATTCGGCGAGGGCGAGATGGGCGTATGCGCCCTGGAACAGCCCGTCGAAGGGCCGGGGATCGGGTCGCCAGGGCGCGAAGTGACGCGGGATCGTGTCCTCGCGGTGCAGCGGAACCAGCGCGGCGAGCGCGGCCAGTTTGGTGTGCTGAAGTTCGTGCACGAGCGTCGAGGCCAGGAGGGCCGGGGAGGCCGGCCTGCTGCTCAGGACGGCGCCGAACGCCTCGCGGCGGGTCCCGCTGCAGTGGGCGGCCCCGTCACCGGCACCGCCGGATCCGGGCGGCGGCGCGAGGGGGACCACACACCGCAACAGGGTGGCCGCCTCGGCGAGTCGGTGAGCGCCCCCGATGCGCAGCAGGGGCGTCACGCGCGACCAGGACGCCGCCCAGGCGCCCTGTTCCCCGGTGTCCCGCGGGGCGGCGTCGCCGAGACCGTGGCGGCGCTGCCCGCTGCCGGACGTGCGGTAGGGGTCGAGGTCGTCGAGCGGCACGAGGACACCGCCCGCCACCAGGGCCGGAAGTGCGAGCAGGGGCAGCCAGCGCGGGTCGGCGGGCTCGGCCGCGCGACCGCCGAACCGGACGACGAGGTCCGTCGCGTCCCTCTGTCGTACCGTCAGCCGCTCCCCGTCGAAGCGGAGGTCGGCCTCGCCCGGGAGCGTGCGCAACGAGCCAAGCGTGGGCAGCGGCAGCGTGGTGGCGACGGCGGTGAGCCGAGCGGTGAAGGGCAGTGCGGACCGGATGGCCGCCGCTGCGGCGATGGCTCCCAGGTGCGAGAGACCGGCTCGCAGCACCGGTCCGCCCCGTCCGGAGAGCAGACCGTACAGGCAACTGCGGACCCAGGGGCCCGCCAGCGGATAGAACAGCACCGATCGCGCGGCGTCCCGGTCGGCTCGCTCCGCCGCCGCCAGCAGCGTCCAGTGGTCGTGGAGCCGGTCGAGTCGGTCGGTGGGGCAGACGTCCGCAGGCACCTGGCCGGCGGCGTCGAGCAGCGCCCGCAGCGAGGCGAGCCTGCGGGTGTGCTGGTCCCGGGCGAGCAGGTCGAGCGCCTCGGGTCCTCCCTCGGTCCGGCCCAGCTCGCGCAGGAACCGGTCGGGGACGGCGGAGGTCATGCGGGGGCTCCAGCGGTCGCGTCGGACAGCCCGGCCGCGACATGGCGGATCAGCCGGTCGAGGTCGGCGCAGTAGACGGAGGGGTTGATGAAGCCGTGTCCGGCGCGGTACCGGTGGGCGTAGTGACCGCCGCCGCAGACCGTGAGCAGGGGGCAGGAACGGCACGTGGCGGCGAGCGCACCGGCGCCCGCCTGACGTGCGGCGACCCCCGGGTGGCGCAGGGCCCGGTCGAAGCTGTGCCGGAAGACGTCGAGTCCGGTGGCGGCTGCCGTGTCATAGGCCGATTTGAGGGAGTCGACCTGTTCGATCGAACCGTCGGTCTCCACGACCACGGCATTGAGCGGGTCGAGGCCGAGGGCCTCGGCCGCGGCAGGCAGCCCGAGCAGGAGCGCGAGACACTCCTCGAAGAGCCGTATCCGGGTCTCGCGTCGCCCGGCCGGCCACCAGCGGTCGAAGACGGAGCACAGCCAGTCGCCGTACGGGGTGGGCCGGCCGCCGGTCCGTTGCGCTCTCGCTGCCGTGGCGTCCTGCGGCCGGACGCCGGTCAGACCGGGGGGCGGAGCGGACCAGTTCCCGTGCGGCAGCAACAGGTCCAGGGTGGGCGGGCGAAGGTCGAGGAGCGAGGCGTACATCTCTACGGGATCGCTCTGCAGGTCGACCACGGTGAGGATGCCGGCGTAGGCCTCGGGGTGGTGGTCGGTGAGGAGGCGTGCGCCCCGCAGGGCGGCGGGCCAGGACGGGCGGCCCGCGTGGTCGACACGCTGGGTGTTGTGGGCGGGCAGACCGCCGTCGAGGCTGATGCCGACCCGAATGCCCGCGCCGGCCAGGGTCGCGATGTCGGCGTCGGTGAGCAGCGTGGCATTGGTCTGCACGGTGGTGTGCAGGACGCAGCCTTCGGGAAGCCCCTCACGCACCCGGCCGGTGAACGCCGCGAGCCGTTCGACGCCGGCCAGCAGGGGTTCGCCGCCGTGCAGTACGAGGGCCACCTCGGTCAGCCGGTGGGCCGCGGCGTGCTCAGCAATGCGGGACGCGGTGTGCTCCAGGACATCGGCCCGCGCCGCGGCAGGGCGGTCCCGCCAGGTCCGGTCCGGGCCCGCATACAGGTAGCAGTACCGGCAGGCGAGGTTGCAGCGGCCGTGCATCTTGACGATGAACTGCCGGAACGGCACCGCGTCGTGGCGTTCGGGCCAGGTGTCGGACGGCGCGCGCGTGGTCGTCTGTCGAGACACGCCGACCCCCTCGCTGTGCGACCCACGGCACGCCCTGCCGGACGGCCCCCGCCGTCGAGGGGAGTCTCTCTGGCCCGGCGGGACCGCAAACACCGCTGTGGCGAGGTTGCCCTGTTCGCTGGGGTGGACGGCCGAAACCGGCCGGGTCGCCCGCCCGGCACGGGCCCGTTTCCCTGCCGGGGTGCCCGGCCCGACCGCTCAAAGGGCGCTCTGGAAACCCCACAGCATCTCCCCCGGCCGTTCGGAACGACCGCGCAGGTCCTCGATCACCGCCCTGAGGACCGGATGGTCCACGGTGCGCAGCGTCTCGAGATCGATCTCCAACAGGTCGGGGAGGACCCCTGTGCCGCCCTCCGGCCCCTGCGTCGGGCTTGCCTCGTCCTTGCGTGCGGACACGCTCATCACCGCTCCCGGTTACCGTCGTACTCGGCTCACTGCCCTGCGCTCGTCCGTGGGCGCAAGGCACCTGGTCTTCCGGCTGCGAGCGCACGCCGTTGTGCGCTCATCGCTCGAGCTCGGCAAGGCGGGCCGCGGTCGACTCACCCGCCGCGCCGCCGCCGTCCGGCATCGTGCGCCACTCCTGGGCGGCCGCGCGGTAGGCCTCGCGTGCCGCTCGGGGCCGGCCTGCTTCTTCATAGGTCATACCCCGACAGTGGTTGGCCTGAGCACTCAACTCCACTGCTTGTAGCAACTGTTGCGGATTCTCGCGCTCGACTGCGGCTGTCCGGGCCGATTCAGCAGCGTCCCGGAACGCCTCGGCCGCCTCGTCCAGACGGGTCGGCCGGTGCAGCACGTGGTACGCGTCGACGTGCGACCGGCCGAGTTCCAGCAGGCAGCGGGCGGCGGTCAGCGGATCGCGTGCTTCCCGGGCCGCGAGCCCGAAGAGATGCTCGGCCTCCCGCAGATCGACCCGGTCCTCGGTGGCTCGGTGCCGCAGCATGAGGGCCCGGCCGAGCATGAGCAGTCGGCCCGCCTGGCTGTTGCTGTCCGAAGGGGTCTCCGTGCGGCAGTCGCGCAGGATGCGCACTGCCGTGCCGATGTACGGCCGCCCGTCGGGCAGTTCGGCACGGCGCAGCATGATCTCGCCCCATTCGGCGAGCAGATCCGCGTGGGCCCGGGAGTCCCGCGGCACACCGCGGGCGGCCCGGCCGAACCACTCTGCCGCGCAGCCGAGTTCGTCCGCGTCAGCGGTGTGCTCGTACCGAGCCGCGCAGACCCGGCCGGCTCTGATCTGCAGCAAGGCGCGCGTGCGCTGGTCGCGTACGGTTGCCAGCGCCTGCTCGACCAGGGTCGATGCCTCGTCGGGCTCGGTGCCCGAGGCCAGCAGGGCATCCACCAGGTCCAGCAGGATCCGTGTCTGCGTGCCCGTGGTCTGCGCGCCACCCTCCCCGGCGAGCACCTTGCGCAGCGAACGGGCCCCCTGTCCCGCGTAGAGCCGGGACTGCTCGGGGTCGGCGGTCGCCCGGGCCAGGTGCAGCAGTGTGCGGCCGTGCGCCAGCGGCAGGCTCATCGGGCGGTTCTCCTGGTCGGGCCAGACATCGGCGAACGCCTCCAGCATGCCGACCGCCCCCTGCAGCAGAGAACTGTCACCGCTGAGCCGCCATTGCGCCTCCATCGCCCGCACCCGCTCCAGGGTGAGCCGCAGCGCTTCGGCGGGGTCGAGTCCGGGCGCCGCGCAGGCGACCGTGTACTCGGCGTCGGCGCGGCGCAGGAGGCTCAGCGCCGCGCGTCGGTCGCCGCGCCGCCGCCGGTCGTCGGCCGCGGCGTGCAGCACCTTGGCCAGCACCGCCCGTTCGCGTACCGCCCCGGGATGCGCGGCGGCCCGTTCCGCGGCGTTCTCGGCCTCGCGCAGGAGGTCGTCGCCACCCTGGACCTCCCACAGCCGCAGCACGCAGCGCGCGTACTCGGCCCACAGTTCGGGGTCGGCGCCCGGGTGCCGCTCGCGCTCGGTCGCACCCCGGAGCAGCTGCACGGCGTCGATCAGGTACTGCACCATGCTGTCCGAGTCGAACTGGCGCAGGAGTGCGCGGGCGCTCTCCACCGCCGTGTGTGTCGTCCGGCCGGGGGCGTCGCGGCCGCCTCGGTCGCCGTAGCGCGCGAACTGCTCGGGCAGGGGCATGAAGCGCTCCAGTACGCGCGCCGCGACCTCGGCGAAGGGATGGGGAACGCGCGACCCGCCGCTTCTGTCGCTCTCCCCGTTCTCGTCGCCCTCGTCGTTCTCCCCGATGCCGCCGCCCTGCGCGTGGCGGCCGAGGTCGGTGGCGTACGAGGAGGTGCGCCGGCCGTCTCCGAGCTGGGCGAACGCCAGCGCGGGGAAGTTCGGACCGCCCTTGCCGAACCGCTGTTCTATGTACTCCGAGCAGTGCTTGAGCACGAGCAGCGCCTCGTCCCGTCCCAGCGGTCCGAGCAGCGCCTCCTGGACGCCGGGCACGAACTCGTACCACTGTCCGTCACCCGCGCCGTCGCCCTTGCTCCGCGAGATCAGTCCGCTGAGCAGCACCTCGGCGAGTTCGGAGGGGCCGGAGTCGGGCAGCATCGTGCGCTGCACCAGCTGCATCACCGGCAGATAGAGCGGCGCCGCGGCGAGATAGACCGCGAGCTGCCCGGCGACCGGCGAGGCCGCCGAGCGGAAGCGGCTGACCAGCTGGAGCGAGGACAGCCGGTCGCCGGGGCGTGGTGCGGGCGCGGCGGGCTGGTCGGCCCTGACCCAGCCGACCGCCCCGGAGATCCGGCCGGCGCCGGTGCCGGAGAGCAGTTGCGCCCAGGCGGCGAGCGCGCCCGCCACGGGCGGGAGTACGGGGACGGCGAGGGCGCCGGGACGCGCGGTGGGTGCCCCGCCCGCCTCCTCGGTGACCTTCAGGACCGCGGCACCGGAGAGCCCTTCGCCGCGGGAGAGCGCACCGTAGGTCACCGGCAGCCGGGTGCGGTTCCACATCCGCTGCGGCAGCGGCTGCAGTACGGCGGTGGGGGCCTGCCGGGCCAGCTGGTGGAGCAGCCGGTGGGCGCGCCCGCTGTGCCAGAGCGGTCCGGCGCAGTCGCTGACCAGGACGGTGACGCGGCGGCCGGTCGGATCGCTGAGCCGGTCCGCGGAGTTCAGCGGGGCGACGGCCGGGTCGGGGCTGCGGCTGACCGCGCAGGAACCGTCGGGGCCACGGTGCAGATAGCGCACCTGGACATCCCGAAAGGCGCCCAACTGACCGAAGATCTGCTGGAGTTCGCCGAACATCCGGTCCCAGACACGCATCGACGAGGAGGCGTCCATGACGAACTGCAGCAGTGCGTCGGCGCGGGACACCCCGCGGAACACCGGGATGATCAACCCTCCTGCGCGGGCGCTCAGTTCGGCGGTGGCCGTCTCGTCCAGGGTGCGGCGCAGGGGTGGCGCGGCGGGGCGATAGCGCTGCAAGGGACGTAAGGCTCGCTGGATTTCAAGAGGTGCGGGCAGGACGGGGGCAGCGGGCACGCCGAGGGTGAGGGTGGCGGCGCTGCGACGCCCATGGCTGTGCGGCCCGTCACCCTCGCGCTGCCCGTCACCCTCGCGCTGCCCGTCGCGGTGCGGGACGGAGTCCGCGGGCGGTACCGGATACAGAGCTATCCGGCGGTCGGTGGCCGCGGACTCCCCCTGCTCCGCGGGCTCGTCGTCGTCCCGTGCGGCGCCCGTGCCGTGGGCGCGCCCGGCCGTGGTGCGGGCGGACGGTGTGGCCGGTCCCGCGCCGGACAGCTCGGCGCGTGAGAACGGCACGGCGGGGCCGCCCTGCTCCTCAGCTCCTTCCGGCGTGTCGGCGCGACGGGTCCATTGGGCGAGCCACAGGGCGTCGCAGAGCTGTTCGGCGTCGGGGTCGAGCCCGGCCTCGCGCAGCCGGGCGACGAGTGCGGGCAGCAGGCCTCCGTCGTACGGCTCCGGTTCCGCAGGACGCCCTCCCCCTGCTCCGTCCGGGCCGTGGCGTGCCGCGGCGTCGGGCATCAGCTCATCACCTCGGCCTGTCGAGTCGCTGGATGAGCAGGTCGGCGAGCCGGTCCCGGCCGGCGGGGGCGGCCGCGTCGGTGAGGTAGATGGCATTCAACAGCTGGTCGGTGGCCAGGAGTTCGCTGCGCGACCGCTCCAGGAAATGGGCGATGAGATCGTCTCCGGAGCGCGCCGCCTCGTCGCCGAGGTGGGCGCGGACGAAGGTGGCGAGCCGCTGGTGGTCGGGGCGGCCCAGCTCCAGGTGGATGCAGCGCCGCATCAGCGGGGCCGGGAAGTCGCGCTCGCCGTTGCTGGTGAGCACGACGAACGGGAACGCCCCGCACTGCACACGGCCGCCCTTGACTGTCACCTTGGTGCCGTCGTCGGTCAGCACCTCGGCCTCGCCTTCGGGCAGCCGGTCGGCGATGCGCTCCAGTTCCGGAATGCCGAACTCGCCCTCCTCCAGCACGTTGAGGAGGTCGTTCGGCAGGTCGATGTCGCTCTTGTCGAGCTCGTCGATGAGCAGCACGCGGGGCCGGTCGGAGGGCAGCAGCGCGGTGCCGAGCGGGCCGAGCCGGATGTAGCTGCCGACGTTCTCCGCCGCGTCGGAGCCGGCTGCCCCGGCCGCTGCGCCGTGCGCGGCGATCTGGACGTCCTGCAGCCTGGCGATCGCGTCGTAGTGGTAGAGGCCGTCGAGGAGCGTGGACCGGCTGACGATGGGCCAGCGCAGGACCCGGCCGAGCCTGAGTTCATGGGCGACGGAGTGGGCCAGGGTGCTCTTTCCGGCGCCGGGGCTGCCGGTGACCAGCAGCGGGCGCCGCAGGTACAGCGCCGCGTTGATCATTTCGAGTTCTTCGGCGCCGGGCCGGTGGAGTTCGGCGATGTGCCGGTGGCCACCGAGACGCCGGGTGGCGGACCCGTCCGTCCGGTCGCTCCCGGTACTGCCGTCGTCGGGGTCCGGGGCCTCGCGGGCCGCGAAGTCCCGCCAGGGCGGCGGGGACGGCAGCTGTTCGATGCCGTCGTGCGGTTCACCGGCCCCTCGGTAGATGAGCCACTCGCTGGGTTCACTCATAGCGTGTTCCTCGTCGTCACTCGTCCGCCAGGTCCGGTGTGAGGGGCAGCAGCCGTCGAACGTGCCTCACGGTATCGATCCGTGAACTCCCCCGTAAGAGGCCGGCCGGCGCTGTTCACGGCGCCTCCAGGAGCTGACCGGAACCGGGGAGCATATGGTGCGGATCGTCATAGAACAGAACGACGCCGTAGGACCAGAACGCATCGGCACGTTCCGCCTTCACGTCCCTTCTCAGCTCGTGGATCCGCTGCGGCAGCCGGTCGGCGGTGCGGGTCTCCGCGACGGTGTTGAGGGCGCGCCGATGGAATTCGGAGCAGACCCCGTCCGGTTCCCCGGTCCGCCGCCACAGGGCCACCCCGAAGCCGCCGTCGAGGATCCGCACCAGTCCGGCCGTGGTCTCGGGGTCCGGCCGGCCGCCGTACCGGCAGAGGACAGGCACGGTCTCGTACGCCAGGGTGTGCAGCCTCGCCACCTCCGGTACGCGTACCCCCATTCCGTCCTCGCAGTCGACGACTTCGGCCTGCGCCGAGGAGTTCCGGGTGCCGTTCCAGCGGGCCCTGCGCAGTCTTTCCACGTCGTCGTCCGACGGCTGCTCCCGCGCCGAGCGGCGGACGACGACCGGGCGTACGGCTCCGAGCGGCAGCCCGTCGGGGGTCACCTTCCAGTTGTCGACATCCAGGCCGAGCAGCGCCGGCGGGATCGCGACCTGGAGCATGGCGGGGCTGTCGGGTTCGTCGCACCGCCGGAACGCCTCGGCGAGCGGGGCGGCCAGCCGGTCCGGGAGCGCGTCGAGCCCCGTGCCCTGGCTGTCCTCGGCGACGGGCAGGACCTCCCCGGTGCGCCGGGCGACGCCGATCCGCCAGTCGTAACGGTCCCGTTCCCAGCCCCTCGGTTCCAGTTCCAGCAGGACGAAGGCGCGTTCGCCGTACCGGGTCGGCCCGCCCCTCGGCTCGGGGGCCCGCTGGTGTTCCTGGTCCCGGCTCTGCCGGACGGCGCGCCAGTGCAGCACGAGTTCCTGCCGGAAGTCGCGGGACAGGTCCTCGTCGGCGATCCGTTTCACCCATTCCCACAGGGACTTCGTGGCGGCCCGGGTGGACGGCACGTCGTACGGGCGGTCGGCGGCGAGGACGCCCATGCAGTAGCGCAGGATCAGTTCGAGTGCGGCGTCGCGGTCGCGGACGCGGGCGTCGTACAGCGCGCCGAGTCCGTCGCGCCAGCCGCGCGGCGCCGGACGGAGATCGCGCGCATGGACGTTCGGCAGGCCGTCGAGAAGCCGCAGCAGATTGCGGGTGCTGACCGGCGGCGGGAACTCGGCGAGCCTGCCCAGGAGGTCGATCCGCCGCTTGGGGCTGAGCACCCGGCCGGGCAGGCCGGGGAACTCGCTCTGCACATCGGCCCAGGTCCGCTCGGTGGATGCGGGGCTGTTGTGCCGGTCGGCGTGGTAGCGGTCGTGGGCGTGGAAGACGGCCTGGTACGTGTCGTCCGTCTCGGTCTCCACGGGTCCGGCGGGCACGGTGAGGGAGCGGAGCCGCTCGATTCCGATGGCGGTGCCGCCCCGGTGGCCGTCGAGCCGCGATTTGATCACGCCGACGACCTCGCCGCGGGTGACGTCCACGACGGGCCCGCCGGACATCCCGGGCGCCAGCCAGTCCTCGGCAAGCCGGATCTGCTGGTCGGCATCGGCCCAGCCGCCGAAGGTGCCCTTCACCTCGCAGTCCCCGCTGAGCGTCGTCAGCCCGCCGCCCGGGGCGGGCGCCCAGCCCACGACGCGGACCTTGCGGCCGCGGAGCATGGCCTCCGAGCGCTCGGTGACGTACACACAGGGGTGTTCGACGGGCCGCCGCAGCTGGATGAGCGCGAGGTCGGGCGCGGGCCAGCCCTGGGCGCCGTCCGGCCGGGTCTCGGGCAGCGCGGCGAGCACCACGCCGGGGACCTCGGTCAGCCCGGCGTCGTAGGGGTCGGCCCTGAACAGCACGTTCACCTCGCGCCCCTCCCCCTGCATGGCGACATGTGCGCACGTGAGGACCCAGCTCGGGGCGATGAAGAAGCCACTCCCCAGGAAGCCCGGACCGGGTCCGTCAGTGGCATACCCGTCCCCCCGGCGATGGATGCGTACGGTGGCGTCCCGCACGAGGTCCATGAGCGCAGCCTCCTCCGGCCCCGGACCCCCTTCTGCGCCCCCGGCGGTCTCCTGCGTCATGACCCGCCGCCGTCGGCGGTCGCGGCACCGTCGGGGTGCGCCGGTGCGCCGGGGGATGCTCCGGCGGACGCGTCGTCCGCGGATGCGGGGGCGTGCGACGGCGGGGACGCGGGGTCGGGCCGCGCGGACCCCGGCTGCGCGGACCCCGCGGGTGCCGGTCCCGGCGGCGCCGGTGATGCAGGTGGGGCGGCGGGCGCGGGCGGGACGGACGGGATGGGTGGCGCGGCGGCCTGCGCGGGCACCTGAGGTGTGATCGGCGGATCGACGGCCGGGCCGCCACCGCTCCAGGTGAGCGTGACCTTGATGGCGCCCTTGGCCTCCCCGTCCGCGAGGAGTCCGACCACCTTGCCGGCCTTGGCGGTGAGCTCGATGCCGAATTCGACGCTGACCTCGTCCGGCCGCACGGCCCGCAGCGGCTCGGCGAGCGACCGCGCGACGCTGGTCACCACCCCCTGCAGGCTCTCCACCCGGGCCTGCACCTGGTCGGCGAAGTCCGAGAAGCCGGTGTCCGTGTGGGACAGTCCGTTCCCGGCCGGCCGCCGCTCAAGTTCCTCGGCCCCGGAGATGCGTGCCCAGACCGGTGTACCGTCCGGCATCTCAATACGTGTAATACGGGCCCCGCTGTCACTCATGACACCCCCCGTTCCCGAACTCCCCGCAGATTAACGGCAGTACGCGATCGATGCGATGCACATCCGTCAGGACGCCGGGGCCGGGTGCACCGGTTCTCGGACGTTTCCCGGCCGGATTCCGTCGCCCCCGCCGAGGGTCCCGGCGCCCGCGCTCCCGGCCCCCTGAGGGCTGTCACCAGGCATTAAGACCGACCGACAAGGGGGGGGTGGGGAAGGAGCGGGGCTGGTGTGCGTGCCTCGCAGGGCGGAGGATTGAGCCATGGCGGAGCCATGGTGATGGACGACAACGCCGCGAGGTGCGTGCCCCAGCCCCGTGACGCCGCCCCCCAATTGCCGGCCGGTCTAAACTTGCGCCATGTACTTCACCGACCGTGGCATCGAGGAGCTGGAGAAGCGGCGCGGCGAGGAGGAGGTCACTTTCGAGTGGCTCGCCGAGCAGCTGCGTACGTTCGTCGACCTCAATCCCGATTTCGAGGTGCCCGTCGAGCGTCTCGCCACCTGGCTGGCCCGGCTGGACGACGAGGACGAGGAATAGGGCGACGCCCCAGGGCGCGTCCGCCGGCCCCCGCCGGCCCGGATCAGCCCCCTTGTACCGGATCAGCGCCCGTCGGCCCGGATCCGGTCGTACGCAAGACCGAGTGCCCCGTGCACGATCAGCAGCGCCCCCGCGAACGCCCACCCTCCGCTGCGGCGCCCGATCCCCCAGGTGACGAGCGGTACCCCCGCGGCGAGCTGGGCGGTGGCGAGCGCACGCGCCCTGGGGCCTCGCAGCCACGGGCCGAGTCTGCCGCTCTCGACCGCGTCGAGTTCGATCTTCACGGCGTCGCGCCAGCCCGCCCAGGCGATCCGCTCCGTTCCGGGCCTGCTGTCGGCCGAGGCGTGCAGCCGATCGGCGGTTTCGCCGGGATCGAGGCCGGCCGGGAGGGTCAGTCCGATGCGGGTGAGTGCGGCGAGGAGGCCGCGCAGCCGGGTGCGGGCGTCCGCGTCGGGATCCGGGCGGGTCAGCGTTTCGAGCCGCTGGATGTCCAGGACGGGGTCGAGGCCGAGCCGCGCGGCAAACGTACGCATCGCCTCGTCCTCACCCGCCGGAGTCCCGTCCGCCAGCCAGACGTATCCGACGGGCCGCCGGAAGTCGGACGCGAGCGTGCAGCCGGCCCGGTCGCCGTCCCACCACAGCGCGAGAACCGGCCAGGTGGAGCCGACCGCGAGCGCGGTGGCCCAGCCGCCCACCACACTGTCGACCGGCTGATCCCCTTCTCGCCCGTCCTGCCAGGGCTTTCCCTCCGGCACGAGGACGCTCCACCCGTCACCCGCGGGCGCGAGCAGCATCCGCTCGCGCAGCAGATGGGCCACCGGCCGTACGGAGTCGGGTTCGGCCCGGCAGAGCAGCAGCGCACCCACAGGTGATGTCGCGTTCATGCCCCACACCGTAGGGCAATTTGCCCATATTTGGCTCCATTTGGTCGACCCAGGTCGCCCCACCCTCCCTTGACTTCCTCGATCCGCGATATATCGTGTTCTTCAAGAGACGCGATATGTTGCGTCACGGCGCGCTCCTGGGAGGTCAGATCCATGCCTGTGTCGACGTGGGCCATCGCCGAGCCTCAGAAGCTCACCTTCGACAACCCGGTGACGGCGCTCAGCGTGCGCATCGTCAACGGCACCGTCAACGTCGTCGGCACCGAGGAGCCGACCGCGCGGCTGGAGGTCTCCGCGATCGAGGGCCCGCCGCTCAGCGTGACGCAGAAGGACGGCATCCTCACGGTCGCCTACGAGGATCTGCCCTGGCACGGCTTCCTGAAGTGGTTCGACCGCAAGGGGCGGCACCGCAGCGCGGTGGTCTCGCTCGCCGTGCCGGCTGGGTCGACGGTCGAGCTCGGCACGGTCGGCGCCGGAGCGTTGGTCTCGGGCATCCGGGGACGCACGGACGTGCGCGGCATCACCGGCGACACCACGCTCGTCGCCCTCGCCGGCACGGTCCGCGCGGACACGGTCTCCGGCAATGTGGAGGCCCAGTCCGTCACCGGGGAGCTCCGCTTCAAGTCGGTCTCCGGCGATCTCACGGTCGTCGAGGGCGCCGGGGCGGCGGTACGGGCCGAATCGGTCAGCGGCAACATGGTGCTGGACCTGGACCCGACCGTCGGGAAGCCCACGGACATCCGGCTGACCACGGTCTCCGGCGAGGTCGCCATCCGGCTGCCGCACCCGGCGGACGCGACGGTCGAGGCGAACACGGCCAGCGGCGCCGTCTCCAACGGCTTCGAGGATCTGCGGGTCGGCGGCCAGTGGGGTGCGAAACGGATCACCGGGACGCTCGGCGCAGGCACCGGGACACTGAGGGCCACGACCGTGTCGGGGTCGATAGCCCTGCTGCGCCGCCCACCGGCCGAGGACGATCCGTACGACGCCGAATCGACCGGAAAGGTGCTCTGACATGCCCCCCGTATTCGCCCATGGGCGGCTCCGCCTCTACCTGCTGAAACTCCTGGACGAGGCGCCCCGTCACGGCTACGAGGTGATCCGGATCCTGGAGGAACGCTTCCAGGGCCTGTACGCACCGTCGGCAGGCACCGTCTATCCGCGGCTGGCCAAGCTGGAGGCCGAGGGTCTCGTCACGCATGCCACCGAGGGCGGCCGCAAGGTCTACTCGATCACCGATGCGGGCCGCGCCGAACTGGCGGACCGCGTCGGCGAACTGGCCGATCTGGAGCTGGAGATCCGCGAGTCGGTCTCCGAACTGGCCGCCGAGATGCGGGACGACGTGCGGGGCGCGGCGGGGAAGCTGCGCAGCGAGATGCGCGCGGCAGCCGGCGAGACCCGGCACACCTCCGCCACCGGGACCGGCGCGAAGAGCGACCGGGGCTCCCCGTTCGGCGATTTCGGCGACTTCACGGACTTCGGCGACAGCGAGGCCTGGCGCACCGCCAAGGAGGAGCTGCGCAAGGCCAAGCAGGAGTGGAAGGAGCAGGCCCGCCGGGCGAAGGACGAGTCCCGCCGTGCCCGCGAGGACGCCCAGCAGGCGCGCCGACAGGCCAAGGAGGCCCAGGAGAAGGCGCGCGAGCAGATGCAGAACGCGGCCCGGCAGGTCCAGGAGCACTTCGCCCGGGGTGACTGGCCCACCGGCGTACGGGAGGGGCTGGCCGAGATCACCGGCCGCCTGGCCGGCTACACCGGGACGACCGGCCGGCCCCCGTACACCAAGCCCGAACCGGCGGCCGCCGACCCCGACTGGGGCAAGGAGACGGGCACGACGGGCGACCCGGCCCGCGACCTGGACCGCCTGCTCGACCGCTTCCGGGACGACATCCGCGACGCGGCCCGCGACCGGGGTGTCACGGAGGACCAGCTGGTGGAGGCCCGCCGCCATCTGTCGACGGCGGCGGCCCGCATCGGCGCGCTCCTGCGGAAGGGCGCCGACGCCCAGGAGTGAGCAGGGCCGGCAGTCCCACACATCCCTACCGTTCCTAACCAGTGTGCGTAAGTGAGTCTTGGACCCACTGCTGCGTCCTGGGCGCATCCCGAACGGTGTTGGATGCACTGGGTTCCCGCTTTCGCTTCCCGCTCGGCGGCACGCCTCCAGGGGCGTGGTCCGCTGTGGGTGGGCGGGTTCCCTCACGCCCCCGGGCGTCCGGTCGCCCAACGAGCCACAGCCACCAAGGTCACCCATTCGACCCCAGAACCCCCGTTCCCCCACCGCCAGGACTCACTCCCGCTCACCACCACTCACTTCACCTCAGCAAACCGACAGCAGCTCACAACCCCGCCTTCGCCTGCCCCTCGGCTCCCCCGGCACCCTCCCCGTACAGCGCGCGCGTGACCGCCTCGTGCGTCGCCCCGTGCTCCGTCAGCACATCGGCGACCACACCGGGTGTGACGGTGAACGCCAGCAGGATGTGTTCCTCGCCGATGAACCGGTCACCGCGCCCCACCGCGACCCGCAGGGACTTCTCCAGAATCGTCTTTGCGCCCCGGGCGAAGGAGGGCCGCCCGGACCGCCCGCGGCGGTCCTTCCGGTCCGCGGCCAGGGCGCCCTCACCGTGGGCGTCCTCGATCCGGGTGACGATCTCCGTCACATCGATGCCGATGTCGGCGAGTGCGTCCGTGTCGGCCTTGGTCAGTCCGCCCCGCCGACGGGCCTCGGCAAGCGCCGTCTCCACCGAGGCGCGGCGGTCGGTCAGTCCGAGGGCCGCGACGGCGAAGGCGGCCCGGTTGCCCTGCTGGTCGAGCAGGGCGAGCAGGGCGAGCAGCATGTGCTCCTCGGTGACGGAGTCGGAACCGGTCTTCTTGGCCTGGTCCACGGCACCGGTCACGACGGCGCGGGCACCGCTGGTGAATCGCTCGAACATCAATGCCTCCCGTACTTCTTGTGGACGGCCTGTCGGCTGACGCCCAGTTCGGCCGCGATCTCCTGCCACGACCAGCCCTGGACGCGGGCGCTTCTGACTTGTACGGCTTCGAGCTGCTCCAGCAGCCGCCGCAGGGCGGCGACGGCTCGCAACCCGACGCGCGGGTCACGGTCGCCGGCGCGTGCGGCGAGATCCGTTGCTTCGGTCATGATGTCAACTTACATTGACACACGCGCCCATGTCAACCCTGGTTGACGTGATCCGCACCGCGCACGCCACCGCGACCACCACCCGCACGCACCTGCGCACCGCGGCGCACCCGGCGGCCGAGACGCGCCACCCGCGCGCCGACGGCGGGAGCGAGAGACGGAAGTGCGGGGCGCACGCGGGTTGAGCGAGGCGTTCGGCGACGACCCGCCGCAGGCCGGCCCGCGCGCGTTGCAGGCCGCGGTTCTCGTACGGATGAGTGAAGGCGCGCCGGACGGCGGGCTCGACGTACGCGGCGAACCAGTCCTCGGGGTGTGAGGTGAACGCGAGCCCGTCCGTGCGGGTGACTCAGGCCGGGACGGCGCGGCAGCCGGACGCCGGGCCGAAGGCGTCCCGATGGGCGCCGAACAGGACGTGGCTGCCGCATCTCCGGGCGCGGTCCAGGATCCGCCCGACCCGGCGCGGACACGCCTCTCTGCACCGCCCCCGCACCGGCTCCAGGCATGCCGCTCGGCAACCGGCCGCCGACGCCCGGTCGCCACGGTTCACTCCGACCGCACGCATGGCGGCAGATCTCAGCAGCAGAACTGACGCATCATCACCTCTGCGTCGGAGAGCAGCACTTCAGGATGTCGTGAGTACGATCTTTCCGAACTGGTCGCCCGAAGCGAGCCGCTCAAACCCCTCGCGGGCGCGGTCCAGCGGCAGCACCTCGTCGATGACGGGCCGCACTCCGGTCGTCGCACAGAACGCCAGCAGGTCCTCCAGCTCGTCCTTGGACCCCATCGTCGAACCGACGACCTTCAGCTCCAGGAAGAAGATCCGGGTCAGCTCGGCGTGCGAGGGCCGGTCGCCGCTGGTCGCGCCGGAGATGACCAGGGTGCCACCGGGGCGCAGCGACTTCACCGAGTGGGACCAAGTGGCCGCGCCGACCGTCTCGATGACGGCGTCGACGCGCTGCGGCAGCCGCGCGCCGGGCTCGTACGCCTCGATCGCACCGAGCTCGACGGCCCTCTTGCGCTTGGCCTCGTCGCGGCTGGTGGCGTAGATCCGCAGCCCGGCAGCCTTGCCGAGGACGATCGCGGCGGTCGCGACACCACCGCCCGCGCCCTGGACGAGGACGGAGTCACCGGGCCGTACTCCGGCATTGGTGAAGAGCATCCGGTACGCGGTGAGCCAGGCGGTCGGCAGACAGGCCGCCTGCTCGAAGGTGAGCTCCTTCGGCTTGGGCAGCACATTCCAGCTGGGGACGGTGACCTGCTCGGCGAAGGTGCCCTGGTAGCGCTCGGTGAGGATGGACCGGGGCTCGTTCGGGCCGACGCCGTGCCCGGTCTGGCCGATGACGGAGTGCAGGACGACCTCGTTGCCGTCCTCGTCGATCCCGGCTGCGTCGCAGCCGAGGATCATCGGCAGCTTGTCCTCGGCGAGGCCGACGCCACGGAGCGACCAGAGGTCGTGATGGTTGAGGGAAGCGGCCCGGACATTGACGGTGGTCCAGCCGGGGCGCGCCTCGGGGGCGGGGCGCTCGCCCAGCTCAAGGCCGGTGAGAGGCTGGTCGCGGTCGATGCGGGCTGCGTAGGCGGCGAACATGGCCCTGACACTAGGCGCGAGGCGGGTGCGGCGGAACCGCCGAAGGATGTGACGTGGCCCGCGTGGCCGTACCCGGGGGCGCTGGGCATCGTTCAGCCTCGCCGGCGTTCGAGGCGCGGGGTCCGGGGCCGGGCCCCGGTTCGGGAAGGGGCGGGGCGAAGGTCCGCCGCAGGCGTCCCGCACCCCACCCCGCCCCGAGCTCACCTCAGCGGCGCGCCACACCCTCCGCGCGCGCGGCCGCGGCAACCGCGGCCGTCACGGCGGGAGCAACCCGCTCGTCGAACGGCGAGGGAATCACGTAGTCCGCCGCCAGCTCGTCCCCCACCACATCCGCCAGCGCATTCGCCGCGGCGATCTTCATGCCCTCGGTGATGCGGGACGCCCGCACCTGCAGCGCACCGGCGAAGATGCCGGGGAAGGCCAGCACGTTGTTGATCTGGTTCGGGTAGTCCGACCGGCCCGTCGCCACGACCGCCGCGTACTTGTGCGCGATGTCGGGGTGGACCTCCGGGTCCGGGTTGGCCATGGCGAAGACGAACGCTCCGGGCGCCATCGACGCGACCGCCGTCTCCGGCACCGTACCGCCGGAGACGCCGATGAAGACGTCCGCGCCGATCAGTGCGGTCTCGAGAGGACCGGAGATGCCGGCCCTGTTGGTGATCTCCGCGAGCTCACGCTTGACGTCCGTCAGGTCCTCGCGGTCCCGGCTGACGATCCCCTTGCGGTCGGCCACGGCGACGTCACCGAGCCCCGCCTCCAGGAGGAACTTGGCGATGGCCACCCCTGCCGCGCCCGCGCCGGAGATGACGCCGCGCAGGTCACCGAGGGTCCGCCCGGACAGCTTCGCGGCGTTGCGCAGCGCGGCCAGGGTGACCACGGCCGTGCCGTGCTGGTCGTCGTGGAAGACCGGAATGTCGAGCCGCTCCTGCAGTTTGCGCTCGATCTCGAAGCAGCGGGGCGCCGAGATGTCCTCCAGATTCACCCCTCCGAAGGAGGGTGCGAGCCGGACGACCGTCTCCACGATCTCGTCCGCATCGGTCGTCGCGAGCGCGATCGGCACCGCGTCGACCCCGCCGAACTGCTTGAAGAGGATCGCCTTGCCCTCCATCACCGGCAAGGACGCCTCCGGGCCGATGTCTCCCAGCCCGAGCACCGCGGTGCCGTCCGTCACGACGGCGACGACCTGCGACTTCCAGGTGTAGTCGTGGACCAGTTCGGGATTCTCCGCGATGGCGCTGCACACTTTGGCAACGCCCGGCGTGTATGCGAGGGACAGGTCGTCCTTGTCACGCAGCGGGACGGTGGCCTGCACGGCCATCTTCCCGCCACGGTGGAGCGCGAAGGCCGCGTCGAACGGCTCATCAGTGGCGCTGCCGGTACTGCTGTCAGTCGTGCTGTCGCTGCGAGGATTGACAATCTCCGCTGCCATGGTGTTGACCCCTTAAGTCTTCTTTGTCTGAGGGTGGCCACTCCTGGTTGAGGAGGGGTGGGCGGGCACCGCGTACGTTCCCTGCGCTGGGCGGTTGGCCCGCTCCGACAGGGGGAGGTACGTACGCGCGGGCGCGCCGCACACGCGCCCTGAGCCCCGGATGAGGGGTGTAAAGGTCTTTCTTACCTGACAGACCGCATCCCGGACGAGTCCATACCGGCGCGGTGACGTGCCTCACCTCGGCGCGGTGACGTGCCTCATAGTCGAATATCTGGACAAGTCGGCTAATCAATCAAATATGCGTCCACCAGTCGAGACGCACCGAACATTCTCCGGCCGGAAGAAGAAAACCCCACAGAAGGTCCGGCCTTGATGTACCGGCCCGTTGAGGTTCGGGGATCGCCCGTTACCCGATTTTGACATGACTGGCCCCCTGATTGGCCTATTCCGAATGGCAAGATGCCGTAACCGCACGAGGCGGCGACATCCGACGATGTGTGCCATACCGCCTGGCAACTCCACCCTCACCTGCCGGAGGAACCCGATCATGACCGCACGCACCACCCGTCGTACGACCGCAACGTCCCGGATTGCAGCGGTCTGCGCCATCGCGGTCGCCGGCACCATGCTGCTGACCGCCTGTGGCGACCAGACCAACTCGGACAGCACGAAGCCGGGCACCGGCACCAAGAGCGCCGGTCCCCTCTTCGACAAGCTGCCTGCGGACATCCAGAAGGCCGGCGTCATCAAGGTCGGCACGGACGCCGTGTACGCCCCGATGGAGTTCAAGCAGGGCGACAAGATCGTCGGTATTGACCCCGACGTCGCCGCGGCCCTCGGCAAGCAGCTCGGCGTGAAGATCGAGTTCACCTCGGGCACCTTCGACACCCTGCTCGGCGCGCTGCCCACCGGCCGCTACAACGCCGTCATGTCCGCCATGAGCGACACCAAGGCCCGCCAGGAGGGTCTGGACGACAAGGGCAAGAAGACCGGCACCGGTGTCGACTTCGTCGACTACTTCACCGCCAGCACTGGCATCCTGGTGAAGAAGGGCAACCCGGAGGGCATCAAGTCGGTCGACGACCTCTGTGGCAAGAAGCTCGCCGTCCAGCGCGGCACGACGTACGAGCAGGCCGCCAAGGACCTGTCGGCCAAGTGCGCCACGGACGGCAAGGCGAAGATCTCCATCGAGGCCTTCTCCACCGACGCCGAGGCCCAGATCCGCGTCAAGTCCGGCGGCGCCGTCGCCGACCTGAACGACTCCCCGGTCGCCGCCTACATCGCCAAGACCGCGGGAGGCGGCAACGACTTCGAGGCCGTCGCCAACAAGTCGGACGCCGGACCGTTCGGTATCGCGGTGGACAAGAAGAACACGCAGCTTCGCGACGCCCTCAAGACCGCCCTGGACGCGATCATCGCCGACGGGACCTACAAGGCCGCCCTCGACAAGTGGGGCGCTGCCGACGGTGCCGTCACCGCACCTGCCGTCAACGGCGGCAAGTGAACCGCGCACCGACCGAAGGGCAGTCGTGGTGAACGACAAGATCGACAAGGTTCGGTCCGGGGCGGCCCCCACCCCGGACCGGATCCCCCCTGCGGCCATCAAGGCCATCCCGGTCCGGCATTACGGGCGCTGGATCAGCGCACTGGTCGTGGTCGCCGTCCTCGCGGGCCTCGGGTACGCCTTCTCGCAGGGCAATGTGCGCTGGGCGACGGTGCCGGAGAAGCTGTTCGACTCCAGCATCCTCACCGGTCTGTGGCACACCATCCTGATCAGCGTGGCCTCCATGGTCCTGGGCCTGGTGCTCGGCGTGGTCTTCGCCGTGATGCGCCTGTCCAAGAACCCAGTGACCGGATGGGTGGCCTGGCTGTACATCTGGTTCTTCCGCGGCACGCCGGTCTATGTGCAACTGCTGATTTGGTTCAACCTCGCCCTGATCTTCCCGGTCTTCGACATCGGGTTCTACCGGGACGAGATGACCGATGTCATGACCCCCTTCCTGGCCGCCCTGCTGGGGCTAGGCCTCAACGAGGGTGCGTACATGGCGGAGATCGTCCGGGCCGGCATCCAGTCCGTCGACGAGGGCCAGACCGAGGCGTCCCACGCACTGGGTATGACGCAGTCGAAGACCATGCGGCGGGTGGTACTTCCTCAGGCGATGCGGGTGATCATCCCGCCCACGGGCAACGAGTTCATCAACATGCTCAAGACCTCGTCGCTGGTCGTCGCGGTCCAGTACCAGGATCTGCTGCGCAGCGCTCAGGACATCGCCTCCACCTCGTTCGCGGTGATGGAGATGCTCTTCGTCGCTTCGACCTGGTACCTGGCCCTGACCAGCGTGTTCAGCGTCGGCCAGTACTACCTGGAGCGCCGTTACGCCCGCGGGACGCTGCGCACCCTGCCGCCCACCCCGCTGCAGCGTCTGCGGGCCAACCTGAACATGTTCGGCCGTTCGGAGGTGGCCAAGTGACGACGCACGCCATGGTGAAGGCCGAGGGCGTCCACAAGTCCTTCGGCGCCGCACACATTCTCAAGGGCATCGACCTGGAGGTCGCCCCGCGGGAGGTCTTCTGCCTGATCGGCCCGTCCGGTTCCGGCAAGTCGACGTTCCTGCGGTGCATCAACCACCTGGAGCAGATCAACGCCGGCCGGCTCTCTGTCGACGGCGATCTGGTGGGCTACCGCCAGAAGGGCGACAAGCTCTACGAGCTCAAGGACACCGAGGTCGCCCTGAAGCGCCGGGACATCGGCATGGTCTTCCAGCGGTTCAACCTCTTCCCGCACATGACGGCCATCGAGAACGTCATGGAGGCCCCGGTACAGGTCAAGGGCGAGGCGAAGGCCGTCGCCCGGGCCCGCGCGGAGCGGTTGCTGGACCGGGTCGGCCTGGCCGACAAGGCGAAGAACTACCCGTCGCAGCTCTCCGGCGGTCAGCAGCAGCGGGTGGCGATCGCCCGCGCCCTGGCCATGGAGCCGAAGCTGATGCTCTTCGACGAGCCGACGTCGGCGCTCGACCCGGAGCTGGTGGGCGACGTCCTGGACGTCATGCGCGGGCTCGCGGAGGACGGCATGACGATGATCGTCGTGACCCACGAGATGGGCTTCGCCCGGGAGGTCGGCGATGCGCTGGTCTTCATGGACGACGGGGTGGTGGTCGAGTCGGGCCACCCGCGCGACGTACTGACGAACCCGCAGCACGACCGGACGAAGTCGTTCCTGTCGAAGGTGCTGTAGCGGTACGGGCAGAGCACGAGGGCGGTACGGACTCCGGTCCGTACCGCCCTCTCCCGTATCCTCGTATCCCCGTATCCCCGTATCCCCCGCCGGGCTACTTCTTCGGCAGCAGCTCCGGGCTCAGCATCAGCGTGCGCAGCTGGGCACGCGTGAGCGGGGTGTTCTTGAGCAGCGGCCCCTGCGAGGTGTCGCTCTGGAAGCCGGTGCTGTCCCGTACGGCCAGCAGCCCGCCGTCCTTCAGCGTGAGCCGGCCGACGAGCTCGAGGCCCCACTGCGGGGTACCGGTGTAGTCCATCGAGTCGCTCCACATGGTCAGCACCCGGCCGTCCGGCAGTTCCTCACGCACACAGTCGGCCGGGCGCGGCTCGCCGTTGGTCGGCTTGCAGAAGTTCACGGCGGGATCGATCCCGTCGAACTTCTGTTGGACCTGCTTGCCGTTCATGGCGCGGATGACGAGGTAGCCGACGCCCCCGTCCCTCCGGACGGCGTACTGCCCGTCCAGCGGCCCTACCGGATGCTCCTTGGCCTGCTGCGGGGTCGCCTGCTTGATGATCACGGCGAGCGAGACCTGCTCGACCGAGCCCACCCCCTTGGGCAGCAGCTCGACGAGCGCCTTCGCCCGGCCGCTGTTGCCGGCCGGTTCGGCGGGCGCCGCCACCGAGGACTGCTCCTTCTTCGGCTGCGCCGTCAGCCCCGGGACCGCGACCGCTCCGGCCGTGACCACGGCGAACGCGGCCGCCGCGATCGTCGCCCGTCGCCGCCACCGCACCCGGGCGGCCTTCGCGTACACCCCTTCGGTGCTGATGACCGGCTGCCCCGCGTGCCCGGCGGCCCGCCCCAGCAGCTCCCTGACGTCGCTCATACGTATTCCTCCGCCATCTCGGCGCGCAGCGCCGCCAACCCCCGAGCCGCGTGGCTCTTGACCGTGTTCTCCCGCATCCCGAGCATGTCGGCCGTGGCCTCGACGCTCAGGTCCTCCCAGTAGCGCAGCACCAGGACGGTTCGCTGCTTGGCCGTGAGCCGGGCGAGGGCCGCCCGTACCGCAAGGCCGGTGTCCGTGTCGGTCGACCGGTCCGCGCGGTCGGGCAGTTCGCCGTACGCCTGCTCGCGCCGCCAGAACCGGCGGCGGGCGGCGATGAAGGTGTTGACCAGCGTCCTGCGCGCGTACGCCTCGATGTTGTCCAGCCGCCCGTGCCGCCGCCCGCCGAGCACGACCTTCACGAGGGTCGACTGGACCAGGTCCTCGGCTTCGTGCCGATCGCCGCAGAGCAGATAGGCGCTGCGGAACAGTGCCGTACGTCTGCCCTCGACGAAGGCGTGCAGCGCGGCATCGTCATCGCTCCGCATCGTCGGCGCCCCCTCCCGGGTCCGCGGGTGCGGACCGTCTCACCCTTCCAGTGCGCCAGGGTGCGCGGCGGGTTGCAGCAGAGGCGGAAAAGTTCGGGGCGGTACGGACCGGAGTCCGTACCGCCCCATGTGACGCATGGTGCCGCTACTTCACGGCGAGCACCAGGGCGTCCGACGGGGAGGCCCAGACGGCCCGTGCCTCGCCGAAACCCGCGGCGCGCAGGGTGTCCGCGTGCCACCGCACGGACGGCATGTCGCCGTCGGCGTGCTCGCCGTAGATCTCGTACCGCTCGGCGGTCGGTCCGGCGAGGACCGGGTCCTTGGCCGCGAGGGCCCACCAGTCCGCCCAGTCGAGGGCTCCCGCGGCCTTGGCCCGGTCCATCCCGGCGTGACGGTGGGCGCGTTCGGCCGCGTTGATACGGGGGGTGTCGGTGTCGATCATGTGATCGGCGTTCATGAACACCCCGCCGTCCCTGACGAGTCCGCCGAGCTGCCCGTAGAGCGTGGCGAGCGGTTCGCTGTGCAGCCAGTGCAGGGCGGTGGCGGTGAGGATAGCGTCGTAGGTGTCGTACGGCAGCCGGTCGACCCAGGCGCGGTCCTTGAGGTCGGCCGAGACGAAGGTGACGCGCTCGTCGCCGGCGAAGGAGCCGCGCGCGATGGCGAGCAGCGCCGGGTCGAGGTCGACGCCGGTACTGGTGGCTTCCGGGAACCGCTTGAGGAGCCGGTCCGTAATACTTCCCGTACCGCACGCGAGGTCGAGCACCCTCGGCCGCGGCCCGACGAAGGCCTCGACCATGTCCAGCATCACCCGGAACCGTTCCTCGCGGTCGGGCATGTACCACTCCTGCTGCCGGTCCCAGCTCTGCTGCCAGGCCTGCCAGTCAGTGCCCGTCGATGTCTCCGTCACCCGAACCCCTCCACTACGTAATACCCTCGAAGCAGAAACGACCGTTACATCGGTCCCCGTACCCAGACCTTAGACCGACCCCGTAAGGACTACAAGTGGAACTGG
The DNA here is from genome assembly GCF_053599875.1 of Streptomyces sp. NPDC005151. Classification (NCBI taxonomy): domain Bacteria; kingdom Bacillati; phylum Actinomycetota; class Actinomycetes; order Kitasatosporales; family Streptomycetaceae; genus Streptomyces; species Streptomyces sp. NPDC005151. The sequence continues at coordinate 35,178 of NZ_JBSFYR010000014.1, forward strand.
CCTATTACTCGGACTACGCGGTGCGCCTGGTCAACACCGAGGAGCCGGCCCGCAACAAGGACGTCCTCACCTCCGTCGAGGCGGTCCGTGATCTGTTCGGCGTCAACAGACAGGCGGCAAGGCGCGCCACCGATGCGGACGTGACCCGCTTCCGGTCGGTACGGGCACGGCTGCGCGCCGTTTTCGAGGCGGCCGACATCGGCGACGAGACGCTCGCCGTCGACCTGTTGAACTCGCTGCTGCTGGAGTTCCCGGTCAGCCCGCAGATCTCCGGCCACGACATCCGTGACGCGGACGGAAAACCGGACTGGCACATGCACCTGGCCGACCACCCCTCGAACGCGACGGCCGGCTACGCCGCCATCGCAGCGATGGGTCTCGCCTTCCACCTCACGTCGTACGGGGTGGACCGGCTCGGGCTCTGCGAGGCCGCGCCCTGCCGCAACGCGTACCTCGACACCTCGACCAACCGGTCCCGCCGCTACTGCTCGGACCGCTGCGCGACCCGCGCCAATGTGGCCGCCTACCGGGCCCGCAAGCGCCTGGAGACGGAGCGCGCCGCCGACACCGGCCGCAGCGCGGAGACCGCCCAGGCCAGCACCGCGCGGACCGAACGCTGATCCTTCCTCAGCGGCCGGTAGCGGGCCCGGACCCGGGCCAGCACCAGCTCTTCGGGGACCGTTCCGTAGTCCGTGCTGTCCCCGCCCGCGAACGTGTTGTCGGCCAGCACCCACCAGCCGCCCGCGCGGCGCTCGGTGGCCCGCTTGACGACCAACAGGTCCTGTTGGAAGGGGTGGCGCAGGACGACCACGTCACCGGGGCGCACCGGCGCCCCGTACTGCACGAGCAGCCAGTCCCCGTGATGGAGCGTCGGCACCATCGACGGCCCCGTCACCTCCACCACCTGGAACGGCACCCGGCCCGCCCTGCCCCGCACGGGCTCCTGCGCCAACTCCGGTACCTCCGGCATCTCCGGCACCTCCCCGGTCCGTTCCGTACACCGTTCCGTACATGCGCCCGCTGGCCCCATACTCACCCTGGACTTTTGGCCTAAGCCCATGGGGGCACCCACGAAAACACGTCTCTCACGGAGTAATGTCCCACCTGAGAAGACGATCACGAGGAAGGACAGCTCAATGCTTTCCCGCCTGTTTGCCCCCAAGGTGAAGGTCAGCGCCCACTGCGACCTGCCCTGCGGCGTGTACGACCCGGCCCAGGCCCGCATCGAGGCGGAGTCCGTCAAGGCCGTCCAGGAGAAGTACCAGGCCAACGAGGACCCGCACTTCCGGGCCCGCGCGGTGGTCATCAAGGAGCAGCGCGCCGAGCTCGCTAAGCACCACATCTCGGTGCTGTGGAGCGACTACTTCAAGCCCCCGCACTTCGAGAAGTACCCGGAGCTGCACCAGCTGGTCAACGACGCCCTCAAGGCGCTGTCGGCCGCGAAGGCCTCCACGGACCCGGCGACGGGCCAGAAGGCGCTGGACTACATCGCCGAGATCGACAAGATCTTCTGGGAGACCAAGAAGGCTTGATCTCCGGCCAGGCCGCCTGACCTGCGGTTTCGCTGGTCACGTCGCCTACCTGTCCGCACCCGGTCCGCAGGCCGCCGAGGACGGCGTCCATCACGGACCGGGTGCGGTCTTCTTCGCCCGGCCACAGATGCGCGTAGATCCGCAGCGTGATGACAGCGGACGCGTGGCCGAGGACCATCTGGACCTGCTTGACGCTCGCCCCGCCTGCGATGAGCGCGGAGGCGTAGAAGTGCCGCAGGTCGTGGGTCACCATGTGCGGCAGCTCGACGGGTTTGCGGCCCTCACGCTCGGCCGCCCTGTTCTCCGCCGCCTGGAGCACCTTGCGGGCGCAGGTGGCCCGCAGCCGGCGCGGTGAACAGTTCACCGCTCACGCTACGGAAGCAGGCCGATCCGCTCCCGATAGGCACGCGCGAGCGGCAGCGATGCCGTGTAGAGACGGTCGATGGCCGCTGCGTCGATGCCGCCCCGGGCGGTAACCGCACGGACATCGGCGACATCGTCGACCTGGCGCTGGATCTCCAGTTCGCGGAGGTCCGCCGGATCGTCGCCGTCCCTCACCACGGGGATCATCTCTTCCAGGGCGTCCGCGAAGGAATGCATCGCATCCAGGGCGTCCGCGACCGTTTCGGCGCTGGAATCCGGATCGTCCCACGCTTCGAGGACGTAACCTGCGATGTCCAGGACGTCCATTCCCCAGGCACCCGGGCCGTCCGGTTCCTCGATGTGCTCGCCATCGGGCTGGACGAGCTCGTTGTACACCTCCAGAACTTCCGCGAGTTCGTCCGCGGCCGGCTCTCCCGAGGCCAGAGCCTTGGAGACGGCCACGGTCCTCTCGAAGAATGCCTCCGAACCGGGAAAAGCTCGGAGAATCCGCCCTCCATCGGGAACAGCGAGACCCTGTGCAGAGCGAGCGACGCGATGACCGCCCGCCCCGCGGGGCTGACCTCGGCCAGCCCCGCGGACGTTACTTCAACTTCGGACATCTTCCCTGTCCCTGCCAAGCGAACGACCGGGCGCCGGTGAGGGCACTCCCGCTCGCGCTTCCAAACTCCCGGGGCCGGTGAGCGACTCGGCCAGAGCGAAGGCGGTGCTGTCCATGAGCAGCGCGGCCAGCGCCGGAGCCTGTGCGGCCTCCGGGAAGTAGTTGTGAGGTTCGCGCACTTCAGGACCCGGCGGTTCGCCGTCGATCAGCTCGTCGATGACCTGTGACGCCGTGGCCACCAGGTCCGGCGGCACCGCCCGTGGCACCACGAGAAAGCCGCGCTCGGCGAACTCAGCCAACTGCCCCTGGTCCAGCAGATCCTGATCCGGCATGGGGCCAGCCTAGAGCGGTCGGGAAGCCCCTCGCGAGCCGATTCCTCGGCCTCCGCGGCGCCGTGGAAGGACAGGGAGCTGCCGGGCGGACGGCCCGGCAGCTCCCCGGTTCGGCGGGACCTCCCGGGTGGTCACCGGCCGGCGGCTCCCCCGCGCCGCCGGGTTCCCAGGAACGCGGCGGCCAGCAGCGAACCCATCAGGACCAGTGCGGAGTTGACCAGGATCGCGACGGTGACTCCGGACAGGACGCCGACGGGTCCGGTGTCGCCGAGCGAGGCCATCCGGGCGGCGGCGACGGCACTCATGACCGGGATGCCCATGGTGATGCCGACCTGCTGGGTCATCGTGGCGAGGCCGGTGGCCAGGCCCTGTTCGGTGTCGGGGAGGCCGGAGGTGGCGGTGACCATGAAGCCGACGATCATCAGCATGTTGCCGATGCCGCCGATGAAGGTGGCGGCGAGGAGGAGCCAGATCCAGGCGCCGGACGTGCCCAGGGCGACCAGGGTGAGCGTGGCGGCGGCCTGGACGATGCCGCCGGTGACGATGGTGGTCCGGGTCCCGTGGCGGCCGACGGCGCGGCCACCGAGGGTGCCGCCGATGACGGTGCCCAGGCCCAGGACCCCGAAGGCGAGTCCGGTGGCGAGGGGCGAGTAGCCGAGAACTTCCTGCAGGTAGAGGGTGAGGAGAAAGACGAGGGAGGTCTCGGTGACGAAGGCGATCAGCCCTGCGGCGTTGCCCCAGATGACGCTGCGTCGCTTCAGGATCCGTACGGGCACCAGGGGGGTCGCGGCCCGCTTCTCGACGAACCAGAAGGCGATGAGAAGAGCGACGCCCGCGAGGAACGCGGCCAGGGTGGTGGGGGTGGTCCAGCCGGTCTCACCGGCCTGGGTGAGTCCGTAGACGAGGGCGAGGAGTCCGCCGGTGACGGTCACGGCGCCGGGGATGTCGAGCCTGGGCCGCTCGGTGGGGCGCGAGTCGGTGATGACGGACGGAGCGAGAACGAGGACGAGCAGGGCGACGGGGGCGTTGATGAAGAATGCCCAGCGCCAGGAGAGCAGGTCGGTGAGGAGTCCGCCGAGGATGGCCCCTGCGGTGAACCCGGCCGACATCAGGGCGCCGTTGAGACCGAGGGCGCGTTCCCGCAGCGGCCCCTCCTTGAAGGCCGTCGTCAGCAGGGCAAGTCCGGCCGGAGTGACGGCCGCGGTGGCCAGACCCTGCAGCACGCGCGCGGAGAGCAGGACTTCGGGCGAGGTGGCGAGTCCGCCGAGGAGGGAGGAGGCGCCGAGGACGGCCATCCCGCCGAGGAACAGCCGCTTGCGCCCGACGATGTCTGCCACACGCCCGAAGAGGAGGGTGAAGCCGGCGGCGGCGAGCGCGAAGGCGGTCGCGATCCACTGGAGGTTGGCGAGGGAGAAGCCGAGCCCCTTGCCGACGACCGGCAGTGCGACGTTCAGGATCGAGAAGTCCACGGCGATCATGAACTGGGCGCCGAGAAGAAGGGTGAGGACGAGCTTCTGCCGCCCGGTCATGCGGATCCCGGGCTGCGCGGCGGCGGCGGTGGCGCCGGCTTCGACCGTCGGTGACGGGGTTGTGCTGGGTGCGGACATGAGTGTCTTCCTCAGGAGGAGTTTTAACGGTTCCATAGTTCCGTTAAGGTGGGGGTCGCCGTAGCAGGGGAAGCCTGTCTAATGGAACTGGAGACCCGTTATGACTTCTGAGGGTGTGGAGCCAGGCACCGTCCGGCCCGGTGGGCGTACCGCCCGGGTCCGGGAATCCGTCCTGCGGGCGGCGGGCGACGCCCTGGTCGAGCACGGCTTCGACGGCCTCGACCTCGCCGATGTCGCCCGCCGTGCGGGGGTCGGCAAGACCACCGTCTACCGCCGCTGGTCCACCCCCACCGGTCTCATCGCCGATCTGCTCGACGACATGGCCGAGCAGTCCTCTCCCCGTACGGACACGGGTTCACTGATCGAGGACCTCAGGGCCAATGCGCTGCTCGTGGTGAAGACCCTGACCGACCCACGCCAGGGCCCGCTCTTCACGTCGGTGATCGCCGCGGCGACGTGCGACCCGCGCACGGCCGAGTCCCTGCACCGCTTCTACGCGATCCGCGTCGAGGAGTGGGCGGGCTGCGTCACCGCGGCCCTGGAACGCGGCGAGCTGCCCGCGGGCACGGACCCCGACGAGGTGATCCGCGCGGTCTCGGCCCCGCTCTACTACCGGCTGCTGGCCAGCGGCGCTCCCCTCGACGCGGCGGCCGCCGACCTCGCCGCCGAGGCCGCGGCAGCTGCGGCGCGGGCGGGCGTGTACGTGAGGTGACGCGGTGCGCGCCGGGCGGGGGTGCCCAGTGTCCGCGGGAACCGCGGCCCAGCCATCGGCGCGGTGTCCGCCACAACTGTGGCGCAGCCGTCGCGCACTCCCCGTACGGAGAAGCGGCGGGCGACCTCGGGGAGCGGGGCGGGCTCCCACGGGCCCCAGGAGATTTCTGTGCGCATGTGCCGTCGTTCCGTCCCGTCGGACCGGTCCGGCCGGCCGGCGTCCCGGCCGGTCCGCCGGGAGTTCAGTCGGTCCGGAGCAGGTGCCGATAGCTGTCCGGATGCTCCCGGAGGTACGTGGCCAGGTTCTGCGCCGGACGGCCGGTCAGACGCGGTACGGCGTCCGAGACGGTGGCCATCTCGCCGGTCGCGATCGCCTCGTACGACGTCACCCAGCCGGCGACCTCCCAGTCCGCCGCGCCGTACTGCGCCCGTGACGCGTATGCCTCCTCCCGGGTCTCCGGGTGGTAGGTGATGGTCCGTCCGGTGGCCCGGCTCAGTTCCTCGGCAGCTTCGGCGAGGGTGAATGCCTCCGGTCCGGTGAGGTCGTACGTCGCCCCGTCGTGGCGGGTGTCCGCGCTCTCGGTGCCGGCCAGCAGGACGGCCGTCGCCGCGTCCGCGATGTCCTCGTGCGCCACCGCCGCGACCCGGCCGTCACCGCCCGGGCCGCGCAGCACTCCGTCGGACCCGGTCATCGCCGGGATCCCGGCGAGGTACCAGCTGTCGCGGAGGAAGGTGCAGCGCACCTCGGAGACACGGATGTGCGCCTCGGTGTGCCAGTGGTCGCGGCCGAAGGTGAACGTGGCGTCGGGTGCGGCGCCGAGGAAGGACACGTACACGATGCGTTCGACACCGGCGGCGACCGCCGCGTCCACGGCGGTGGTGTGTTCGCGTACCCGGTCGGGGCTCTCGTGCGCGGAGACGAGGAACAGGGTGTGCGTCCCGGCGAGCGCCCGGCGCATGGCCGCCCCGTCGCCGTAGGAGGCGGGTGGAGCGGCGACCGCGCCGGGCAGGTTCGGCAGCCGGGACGGGTCACGGCCCAGCAGCCGCACGGGGACGCCGGCGCGCACGAGCCGCTGGGCGACGCGGCCGCCGACTGCGCCGCTCGCTCCGGTGACCGCGATGATCGGGGCGCCGGTGGGAGGTGTGGTGTTCATGCGGGGCTGCCTTCCTTGCGCGGCCAGGGACGTACCTCCACGACCGCGTCCACCGGGACGGGGCCATAGATGTGCGGAAACTCCTCGCCGCCGGGCGCAAACGACTCGTACCGCACGGGCACGGAGAGCCGCGCGGGGTCGATGACGAGCACCACCAGGTCGGCCGGGGTCTCGGCATCGGCCGGGGCCCCGGCGCCGTACAGCATCTCGGCCACGCCGGGGAGCTGGTGGGGCAGCGAGCAGTGGATGAAGCCCTCTTCGTGCAGGGTGCGGCCGCGGGTGGACATCTCGTACGTCCCGATCCCGCGGGCCGCCTCCCACAGAGGGCCTTCGGTGAGGTGCAGCAGGAGTTCGGCCATGGGGCCAAACTAAGGGTTGTCCCGTGATCCCTGGCGCACCAGCGCGCGGCGTCAGACGCGGCACATCGCAAGGCGGAGGCTACTCCGCCTACTACGCCGGGGCCGGGCGGCGAGCAGCCGCTTTGCCACGCCGGGAGGGTGGACGCTTCTGCGACCGCCCGGCCGTGCCACCGGCGGCTCAGAGCCTGTCGGGTGACCTCTGATCGGGCGGCCACGCCCTGGCACGCACGCTTCCCGCGTTGCCGAAATGCCCTAGTAGCTCCTTCCCCAAGCTCTCAGCTTCGTTCGAGCAGGGGAGACCCCATCCGAGGGCCTTCCGGCGCCTTGGAATCGCACGCACCAGACCGCGTCCGCTTTCCGATCGAAGGTCACCCGACAGGCTCTCAGGCCGTCAGCAGCTTCGCCTCGGTCTCCGGGTCCAGTCCCACCGCGGGCCGGTCCGGCCGCTGCGGCGCCGCGCCGCCCAGCCCGCGCAGCCAGTCCCAGGTGTCCGTGACCGTCTCCCCGACCGGCCGGCAGCGCAGCCCGGCCGTGTGCGCCCGGCTGACGTCGCCCTGGTGCATGGTGTCGTACAGCTCGCCCGGCGGCAGCCAGATCGGCAGCTCGCTCCATGGCTCGACACCCGCCGCGAGGATCTCCTCGGCGGCCGTCCAGCGCAGTTCGGCGCCCGAGCCGGTGACACGGACACAGGCGTCCAGCAGCTCACCCATGGTGGTGTGCCCCGGGCGGCTGACCACGTTGTACGGTCCGTGCAGTCCGCGTTCCGCCGCGTCCAGCAGCCAATTGGCGAGGTCGCGGGCGTCGATGTACTGGAGCGGGGTGTCCGGCACCCCCGGGGCCAGTACCGGTCCGCCGCGGGCGATCCGCTGCAGCCACCACGGCAGCCTGCCGACGTTCTCCCACGGCCCGAGGATCAGCCCCGCCCTGGCCAGCAGGGCGCGGTCGCCGAACGCGTCGAGTGCGGCCAGTTCACCGCCGCATTTGGCCTGCGCGTACGGGACATCCGCCCCGGCGTCCGGCGAGGCCCCGTCCACCAGCGGGCCGTCCTCGGGGAGTCCGGCCGGGGCGGGGTAGTCGTACACCGAACGGCTGGAGACATAGGCGTACTGCCCGGCACGGCCGGCGAGCAGCCGGGCCGCGTCCCGTACGGCCGAGGGGGCGCCGCTCCAGGTGTCGACGACCAGGTCCCAGGTGTGCGCCCCTCCCTCACTCTCCCCCGCGGCGGCGGCGAGCGCCACAAGTCCGTCGGCGTCGGTGCGGTCGCCGAACAGCTCTGTGACGCCGGCCGGGGGTGCGTGGCGGCCGCGGTGGAACACGGTGACCTGCCAGTCGCGTGCGAGTGCCGCCTCGGTGACGGCGCGCCCGACGAATTCCGTACCGCCCAGGATCAAGAGCCTCATGGGACCGACTCTGCCCGCAGCCGGGGCAGTTGGGAACAGCTCCTCGCTCTGGGCGGAATCGGCCGGGGCTGGGCGGGACGTCAGGGCAGCCGTGCGAGCGGGCTGCGGTGGCGCACCAGCCACTGGTGGTACCCGGCGACCCGCTGCGCCGCCTCCCGGTAGGCCGCTTCCAGTTCCCCGCAATACCGGACCCATGTCGGCGCCCGGCCGGGACACCAGCAGCAGCCGTACGGCCAGCGGGTCGCATGCCGGGGCGGCCCCTTGCGGCATGCGGGAAGGGGGACGGAACGGGGGAACGGTTGCCCCCGCTTGATGCGCCGGCAGCGAACGGTCCCGGCGGGGCCGAGCCCCCTGATGGATGCTGGGCTCAGCGGCCCGCGAGGGTCGGGCCCACCCATGGAGGTACCCGCGTGAGCGAGCGTCCGGAAACGCTGTACAAGGCCGTCGGCGGTATCGACGTACTGCGCCGGCTGAGCAACACCTTCTACGACGAGGCGCTGGCCGACCCGCTGCTCGCCCCTGTCTTCGCGGACTTCACCCCGACGCACATCGAGCATGTCGCCGTGTGGCTGGCCGAGATCTTCGACGGTCCCGCCGACTACACGGCGAGGCTCGGCGGCCACCAGGCACTGTTGCGCACCCATCTCGGACTGTCGATCACCGAGCCGCAGCGGCTGCGCTGGATGGAGCTGATGACGGCGGCGGTCGACAAGGAGCTGCCGGACGACGAGCTGCTGCGCCGCCGCGTCGTGGAGTACTTCGACTGGGGCACGAAGATCGCACGCGATGTCTCGGCGTCCCCGGCCGGCGAAGATCTCGGCGATCCCGGGCCGACACCACGCTGGGGATGGGACGGCCTGCGCTGACCCCCGCCCCTTCAACGGCCTTCATGTGTTGTCGAGTTCGGTACGGATCAGGGCCAGCAGTTCGTCCTCCGTCATTCCCAGCTCGCGTGCGTCCGCGACGACGTCGCGTACGTGTTCCAGCAGCCGGGCGCGGTGCGGCGAGGCGCCACCGGTGACGACCGCGCCCCGGCCCCGGCGCAGTTCGATCAGCCCTTCCTCACGGAGCTGCTGGTAGCCGCGGAGCACCGTATGGACGTTGACGCCGAGGGACTCGGCAAGGACCCGGGCGGCGGGAAGCCGCTCGCCCGGGACCGCTGCCCCGTCGGCGACGGCCCGGCGGACGCAGGCCGCGATCTGGTCGCCGAGCGGCACGGTGGAGGTGGGATCGACCCGGAAGAGCATGGTCAGTGCCCCGCCCGGCGCCGGTCGATCAGGGTGTTGAGGAGCGCGGCACCGGTCGCGGAGTCGTCGACGGTCACCGCGAATTCCCGCCCGTCCACCAGCCTCGCCACGATCCCCTCGCCCGAGCGGATCATGACCCCGGTCCGCCCGGGCCGGATGCGGTAGCCCCAGCCGCCGTACTCCGCAAGGGCGTTGATGTCCCGGCTGGTCGCCGCCTCGATCCGGTCGAGCGGCACCCGGATGCGCGGCCAGGGCAGCATCCCGGAGACGGTGATGCCCCGCCGGTCCACGCTCACGTACGGCCGGGCAAAGCTTGCCGGCACCACGCCGACGATCAGCAGCAGAACAGCGACGGACCAGTCGCCGACGAAGAAGAGGACGACTCCGAGGACGAGGAGTCCGAGCGCGACGAGCGGCAGCCACCAACTGTCGGCACTGCGTGCCCATCCGGCGACCTCCCCGTCGGCGAGCACAATGCGTTCTCCGTCCATGGCCTCCGTGGAACGGTCCGGCTGCTGCGGTACGGGGCCCAGTGCGGCCAGCACGAATCCGAGACCGGCGGCGAGCGCGCCGGCACCGAGGGCGGCAGCCAGCTGCCACATCGGAAACGACACACCCGGCGCGCCTTCACCGGCGTCCAGGTTCACGATCAGCACGGCGGCCATCAGATAGCCGAAGAATCCGGCGAAGGCGTATCCCCCGGCGACCAGCAGGCGGTAGGCCCGGCCGGAGAAGTTCTCCTTCACCATCGTGGTGGCCCACAAGGCGCCGGTCACCACCAACAGGACGACGGTGACAAGGACGTACGACGTCCGGCCCACATGGCCGTTCGCCTGCCCGCCGGCCTCGAAGTGGCTGGCCAACTGTCCGGGCAGCCGGTCACGGAACGCGGCCAGGAGGGCCAGGTCGACGATGAGTGCGAGCAGGAACGGCAGGGCGACAAGGGTCGCGCGGCCGACATTCTTACGGTTCATTAAAACCTCCTTGTTCGCATGTTAGTAGAACAATGAGGTTCCAGTAAAGCGCTGTGCCCCGCACCGGGAAGGTTCATCCGGTACGGGGCACAGCGCGCCGCCGGACATGTCGTCGGGCGGGAAAGGGGTCAGGCGTGTTCGAGGGGGAACGCGCCGCGGTGTCCGGTGCCCGCACCCTCCGCCGGGCGCGCCTCGAACTCACGGCAGCTCCAGATCTCCTGGACGAATCCGGTACGCCGGTCCCACAGACCGATGACGTCGTCCTCGCCCGCCGCCCCCCGGTACGCGTCCTTCGCACCCCGGAAGCAGGCGAGGCCACCGGACAGTCCACGGCCGGGCGCCGGGAAGTAGTCCGAGAACGCGCAGGCGATGCAGGTCTGCAGACGGACTCCGGGCGGCAGGATGCGCTGGATCGTGGCGAGCGCGGTGGCGAAGTCGCACTCGGCCCGGCGCGAACCGTAGACCGCGCCGCCGAAGTGCAGCTCCAGATGGAGATCGGCGTCGGGGCGGCGCAGCGACAGCAGGCAGCTGAGGGTGGCCTGATGGACCGTGCCGTCCGAGATCACCGGCAGCGGCAGGTCCCACTCCAGCACGCAGTCGGTGAGCGCGCCGTCCGCCAGGGCGAACATGCCGCTCTCCGGCGGCATGCCGGAAACCGGTCCGAGGTCGTCGAAGCTCTCGCCCTCGAAATCGACGCCCCGGATCCGGATGCGGAGTTGCTGTCCGTCGGTGGTGAGGATGATGGCGTCGGAACCCTGGCGGTCCCGGTACCAGCCTGCCCATGACTCGTCTGTCATGGGCAGGGACTGTAGCCCGTGCCCGCCGGCGTCCCCGTGCCGCCCTCCGCTTGCGTGCCGCGCGGACTCAGCCCGCCTGCGGTTCCCGCCACATGGGCCACATCGCCGGGCCGTCCGGAAGATCCACGGTCGTGCCCATGAAGGTGAACCCGAGCCGTTCGTAGAGCCGGCGGCTGCGCGCGCTGCTCGCCTCCAGATAGGCGGGAACGCCGTCGCGGTCGCAGCGCTCCAGCACCTCGGCCATCAGGGCCGCCCCGATCCCCTCCCCCTGGCGTTCCGGAGACACCCCGATCATGAGCAGGTACTCATGGGCCCGGTCGTGCGGATGGATCGCCCCGTCAGCTTCCCGACCAGCTCGGTCCGCTCGTTGTCGGGGTCCGCGGTCGCCCGCATCAGGGCAGGGGCGGGGTCCTCCTCCGTGGGTGCACCGGCGGGCACCGGCAGCCACAACACGACGGCCGTTCCGTCCTCCAGCAAATCGATACGGCCTTCGGCGAGCGTGACATCGACGAAGACGCCGAGGAACTTTCCATGAACGGCCCGGCGGTGCGTCTCGTCCGGGAAGACCCAGCGGCTGACCGGGTCGTCGTGGAACGACTCGTCGAGGAGCCGCACGACCTGCTCCCGGTCCGCCGCGTCCGCCTGCCGTATCCGTACGCCCATGCCCGGCTCCCGCCCTCTCTCGCCCATGAACTCGCGCGACCTCAACCTACGCACAGGATCTTGGAGTTGAAGCCGCACGCGTCCGGTGGGAGCCCCGTCGGTCTCCGCTTCCCTCCTCTCTCCGGTTCAGTGCGTCCGGCGGGTGACGAACTCCGCCAGGGCCAGCAGGTCACCCGCCGCGGTCAGGTCGGGAACCGCCCGGGACAGATGGTGGACGGCGCGGGCCATCCGGTCCCCCGCGCAGGCCTGTGCCCAGTCCCGGCCGCCGGCCCGGTCGACGGCATCGGCGGCGCGGCTCACCTCGTCGGGCGTGTTCATGGAGCCCCGGTAGAGCCCGGCGAGCTCGGCCGCGGCCGGGGTGTGGGAGGTCAGTGCGGCGACCACCGGCAGGGACTTCTTGTGGGCGGCGAGATCCGCCCCGACCGGCTTCCCGGTCTGCATCGGGTCCCCCCAGATGCCGATCAGGTCGTCGATGAGCTGGAAGGCGAGGCCCGCCTCCCGGCCGAAGCCGTCCATCGCGCCGACCGTCCGCTCCTCCACCCCCGCGTACAGCGCGCCGAGCGCGCAGGCACAGCCGAGCAGGGCGCCGGTTTTGGCTGTGGCCATGGCAAGGCACTCGTCCAGCGAGACCTCGTCGGGGCCGCGTTTCTCGAAGGAGCAGTCCGCCTGCTGACCCGCACACAGTTCGATGACGCAGCCGGCGAGCCGGGCCGAGGCGCGCGCCGACACCGGGCGGGCGTCCTCGGCGAGCAGCCGGTGGGCGAGGGCGAGCATGGCGTCGCCCGCGATGACGGCGGCCGGGATACCGAAGACCGTCCAGGCCGTGGGACGGTGCCTGCGGGTCCGGTCCTCGTCAATGACATCGTCGTGCAGGAGGCTGAAGTTGTGGACCAGTTCCACGGCCACGGCTGCCCGCACCGCCCGCTCGGGGTCGCCGCCCACCGCCCTGGTCGCGGCGAGGACAAGCGCGGGTCTGATCGCCTTGCCGGCCTGCCCGCCGGCCGTGGAGCCGTCGGCGTGCTCCCAGCCGAAGTGGTACATCGCCACGCGCCGGATGGATCCGGGCAACGATTCGACTGCTGACCGCAGTTGTGGGTCTACGAGGTTCCGGGTGCACTCCAGGAGCGCCGCGGCCTCGTTGGCCTCGGTGGCGGCGTCCGTACTGATCATGGTCACAGGCTCCCCCTGAGGCACCCCCTGACCGGGGTGCGCCGGCTCGGGGCACCCCGGTCAGGCGCACCCCGGACCGGGGGCGTGGGTGGTTTCGGTGAGTACCCGGGTCCGGAGCAACCCGGACCCGGGGCATGGATGGACTCGGTGGGTGGGTGGTTTCCACGGGGTCATTGCGGTGGGGCACCCCGGTCGTGCGCGACCCGGGCCGACGCCGTCACGGGCCCGGACCCGGATCCTGACGGTCCGGTCCGGGCCCCCTGACCGTCAGCGCCAGCGGCTGACCTCGACGTTCTCCAGGATGCCCAGGGCGTCCGGCACCAGGACGGCCGCCGAGTAGTACGCCGTCACCAGGTACGAGATGATCGCCTGCTCGTCGATGCCCATGAACCGGACCGAGAGGCTCGGCTCGATCTCGTCCGGGATGCCGGTCTGCTGCAGTCCGATGACCCCCTGCTCGGCCTCGCCCGTTCGCATGCAGATGATCGACGTGGTGCGGGAGTCGGTGACCGGAATCTTGTTGGACGGGAAGATGGGCACCCCGCGCCAGGCGGGCACATGGTGTCCGCCGATCTCCACACTCTCCGGCACCAGTCCACGCTTGCTGCACTCGCGGCCGAAGGCGGCGATGGCCCGCGGGTGCGCGAGGAAGAGCTTCGATCCGCGGCGGCGCGAGAGCAGTTCGTCCATGTCGTCGGGGCCGGGCACCCCGTCGTGCGGCTGGAGGCGCTGCCCGTAGTCGCAGTTGTTGAGCAGCCCGAACTCGCGGTTGTTGATCAGCTCGTGCTCCTGGCGCTCGCGGAGCGCCTCGACCGTGAGCCGCAACTGCTGCTCGGTCTGGTTCATCGGCTGGTTGTAGAGGTCGGCGACCCGGCTGTGGACCTTCAGCACGGTCTGGGCGACGCTCAACTCGTACTCACGAGGGGCAGATTCGTAGTCCACGAACGTGTGCGGGACGACGGCCTCGCCGACATGGCCCGCGGAGAGGTCGATCTCCGCCTCGCCGTACTTGTTGGTGCGCTGGTGGGGGATGTTGAGCAGCCCGGTGAGATGCGCGCGGAGCGAGTCCGCCCGCTCGGCGAGGTTGAGCACGTCCGCCCGCCTGAGCGTGAGCACCGTGCACGCCGTGACGGCACGTGCGGTGTACTCCCAGACGGCGTCGCCCTCGATCAGCGAGTGGTCGCCGAAGTACGCCCCGTCGGCGTGCACCCCGAGCACGGTCTCGTCGCCGTACGGGCCGGTGCCGACCTTCTCGACCTTGCCGTGCGCCAGCAGGAAGACCCGGTCCGCCGATTCCCCGGACGCGGCGATCACCTGTCCCGCGGCGATCTCGCGCTGTTCGCACCGGCGGGCCAGCTCGGCGAGCACCTCCTCGTCGGCGAAGTCCCGCAGGGCGGGCAGCTCGCCGAGCTCCGCGGGGATCACCGTGACCCGGTCGCCGGTCTGCACGAAGGTCACCCGGCTGTCTCCGACCGAGTAGCTCAGCCGGCGGTTCACCCGGTATGTGCCGCCCTGCACCTGCACCCAGGGGAGCATGCGCAGCAGCCACCGCGAGGTGATCTCCTGCATCTGCGGAGCGGACTTGGTGGTCGTCGCGAGGTTCCGCGCGGCCGCCGTGCCCAGACTCTGCTGCGGCGGTACCTGCGCGTTCTGAACCTCTTCACCAACGGACATCTGACGTCCTCTCGATCATCGGCTGACCTGCGTGAAGAGCCTTTCAGCATGGGGACTCGGCGCGCTATTACACAAAAGAGTGTGACTAATCGGGCTTTGGGCTGGGCACGACGCTCCGCGATGTCTCCGGACCCGGATAACTTGCATCCTCGATGCAAGTTATCTAACGTGACGGTCATGCGGCTGACGAGATTCACCGACGTGGCGCTGCGCGTACTGATGCGCCTCGCCGTCGTGGAGAACGAGGATCCGCCGACCACCCGGGAGGTGGCGGCGACCATGCGGGTGCCGTACACCCACACCGCGAAGGTGGTCGCCCGGCTCCAGCACCTCGGCCTGATCGAGGCGCGGCGCGGCCGCGGCGGCGGGCTCAGCCTCACCGGAGCCGGCCGGTCCGCATCGATCGGCGGACTCGTCCGCGAGCTCGAAGGGCCCGGCGATGTCGTCGAGTGCGAGGGCAGCACCCCCTGCCCGCTGCGCTCGGCCTGCCGGCTGCGCGGCGCCCTGCGCCTGGCAGAGGATGCCTTCTACGCCTCGCTCGACCCGATCACCGTCACCGAACTCGTCACCTCCCCCACCGGCCCCCTGCTGATCGGCATCAGCAGCAGCCGTCCCGCCGACTGAATCCCCCGCCCGGCACAGCCCGGCCTCACCTCTGCCCAAAAATAAGAATCCAAAATACCAATTCAACACCCTGAGGAGTCCGCCCGATGCTCTCCGAGTCGTCGACCGCCACCGTCCGTGCCACCCTCCCCGCCGTCGGCGCAGCCATCGGGGACATCGCCGATCTCTTCTACCGGAAACTCTTCGACGCCCACCCCGAGCTGCTGCGCGACCTCTTCAATCGCGGCAACCAGGCCTCCGGCGCCCAGCGCCAGGCCCTCGCCGGGTCCATCGCCGCGTTCGCGACCCAGCTGGTCGAGCACCCGGACACCCGTCCCGACGTGATGCTCAGCCGCATCGCCCACAAGCACGCCTCGCTCGGCGTGACCGCCGCACAGTACGAGGTGGTGCACACCCATCTCTTCGCCGCCATCGCCGAGGTGCTCGGTGACGCGGTCACGCCGGAGGTCGCGGCCGCCTGGGACGAGGTCTACTGGCTGATGGCCAACGCCCTGATCGCCATCGAGAACCGGCTCTACGCCCAGCAGGGCCTCGTCGCCGGTGACGTCTGGCGCGAGTGGGAGGTGGTCGCGAGGATCGAGGAGAACGACGACGTCGCCACCTTCCAGCTTCGCCCGGCCGACGACGCGCCCGCCCCCGCCTTCCGGCCCGGCCAGTACGTCTCCGTGCAGGTCGAACTGCCCGACGGGGCCCGGCAGATACGGCAGTACAGCCTTTCCGGCGGTCCCGGTTCCCGGCTGCACTCGATCACCGTCAAGCGGGTGCACGGCGGCGGTTCGCCCGACGGCGAGGTCTCGACGCACCTGCACGCCACCACCCGGGCCGGTGACCGGCTGCGCGTCTCCGCCCCGTACGGCGATCTGGTCATCGACGCCGTCGACGCCCCGCTGCTGCTCGCCTCCGCGGGCATCGGCTGCACCCCGATGCTGTCGATGCTGGAGCACCTCGCGGCGACCGGCCACCGGGCCCCGGTCACCGTCGTGCACGGCGACCGCTCCCCCGCCGACCACGCCCTGCGCACCGACCATGCGCAGCTCACCGCCAAGCTCCCGGACGGCGCGGCACACTTCTGGTACGAGAACCCGGAGCCCGGCCACCCGGCCGACCGCACCGGCCTGGTCGACCTGGGCAGCATCCCGGTCCCGCCCGGCACGCACGCGTACCTCTGCGGTCCGCTGCCCTTCATGCGGGCCGTGCGCACCCAGCTGCTGGCCAAGGGTGTCCCGGCGGCCGACATCCACTACGAGGTGTTCGGCCCCGACCTGTGGCTCGCCCAGGACTGAACCGCCGTGGGTGCTCGCGGAATTGACCGGATCGGCTCGCACACCGCCCGAACAAAGGGCCCGGGAATGGCCCGGATCCCGGCGCTCCGGTACAAGCGCTGCAAGGACTCGCTCCTCCCACGCGCACAAGGAGTCGGCCATGTCCTCACCCATGTCCGCGAGCACCTTCCTCGAAGCCCTGATGAACGAAGGGCTCACCGTCGTCCAGGTCGGCGACTGGCGTACGCACAACCGCAACCACAAGGGCCCCTGGGGCCCCGTCAACGGCGTGATGATCCATCACACCGCCACCAGGGGCACCGAGGCCACCGTCCGCATCTGCCGTGACAGCTACCCGGAGCTTCCCGCACCGCTCTGCCACGGCGTGATCGCCAAGGACGGCCGGATTTATCTGCTCGGCCACGGCCGCACCAACCACGCCGGATTCGGCGACGACGACGTCCTGCGCGCCGTCGTCGCCGAGAAGCGCCTGCCGGCCGACAACGAGGCCAACACCGACGGGAACAGGCACTTCTACGGCTTCGAGTGCGAGAACCTCGGCGACGGTCGAGACGGCCGCCGCCGCGGTCTGCCGCCACCACGACTGGACCTCCCGGTCCGTCATCGGGCACAGGGAGTGGCAGCCCGGCAAGGTCGATCCGCGCGGTTTCACGATGGACTCCCTACGCGCCCGGATCCGCGACCGGCTGAAGTAGCCCGCACGCCCCCGCCCGAGGTAACCGGGGCGCCGGGCGACAATGGGCGCATGCCCTCCGACCCGCCCGCCCTCTCCCGGCTGCGGCCGGTGCTCCCGTCACCCCTGCAACCGGCCGAGGACGAGCGCTTCGCCCGGCACGGCGTGCGGCTGCTGCTCAAACGCGACGATCTGATCCACCCCGATCTGCCGGGCAACAAGTGGCGCAAACTCTCCCCCAACCTGGCGGCCGCCACCGGGCGCACCGTGCTGACCTTCGGCGGTGCGTACTCCAACCATCTGCGCGCCACCGCCGCCGCCGGCCGACTGCTCGGCTTCCCGACCGTCGGCGTCGTGCGCGGCGACGAGCTGGCCGGCCGCCCGCTCAACCCGTCGCTGGCGCAGTGCGCGGCGGACGGCATGCGTCTGCGCTTCGTGGACCGTGCGACGTACCGCGCGAAGACCGCTCCAGCGGTCCTGGCGGGGCTGCTGAGCGCCTGCGGGGAGTGCGTCGTCGTCCCGGAGGGCGGCAGCAACGCCCTGGCCGCACAGGGCTGCACAGCGCTGGGGCGGGAGATGCACGGCCGGGCCGATGTGGTCGCGGTGGCGTGCGGCACCGGTGGCACCCTCGCCGGTCTCGCCGCGGGCCTCGCACCCGGTCAGCGGGCACTCGGCATCCCGGTGCTGCGCGGCGGCTTCCTGGGGGACGCGGTACGGGAGCTGCAGCGGGAGGCGTTCGGCGGCCCGGCCGGGGCGTGGTCGCTGGACGAGCGCTTCGCCTTCGGTGGCTACGCCCGGACGACACCGGAGCTGCACGCCTTCGCCGACGACTTCGAGGACCGGCACGGGCTGCCCGTCGAGCGGCTCTATGTCGCCAAATTGCTCTATGGACTAACGACACTCGCCCAGGAGGGCGCGTTCGCTCCGGGCACCACGGTCGCCGCTGTCGTCACGGGTCAGCCCTGGGGGGCGTCGGACTCCTCCCGGTAGGCCGCCGCCTCCTCCAGGTCCAGCCGCCGCAGCAGGTTCCGCAGCATCTCGTCGTCGATCCGACGTTCGTCCCGCAGCCGGACGAAGACGGTGCGCTCGGCCTCGATCATTTCGCCGGCCAGCCTCCGGTAGGTGTCGTCCGCCGACTCCCCGGTCAGCGGATTGGAGGCGCCGAGCCTCTCCCACACGGCGTTGCGGCGGCGCTCCAGGACAGTGCGGAGCCGGTCGGTGAGCGGTCCGGGCAGGCAGTTGCGCGGGTCCTGGAGGAGTTCGTCCAGGCGCGCCTCGGCCGCCGCGGACGCCTCGCTCTGGGCCTGTGCCTCGGCGAGGGTCTCGGCCTGCGCGTCGCGCCCGGGGAGCTTCAGGACGCGCACCAGGAGCGGCAGGGTGAGCCCCTGGATGACCAGCGTGCCGATGACAGTCGTGAAGGTCAGGAACAGCACCAGGTTGCGGGCCGGGAAGGGGGCCCCTGCGGTCGTCATCACCGGAATGGAGAAGGCGATGGCGAGCGAGACGACGCCGCGCATCCCGGCCCAGCCGACGATCAGGGGCGAGGTCCAGTTGGTCTCCGGTTCGCGTTCCCTGATCTGCTGCGAGAGCCAGCGGGGCAGGTACGCGGCCGGGTACACCCAGACGAAGCGGACCACGACGACGGCGAGGAACACGGCAACCGCGTACCAGAGCGCCTCCGCGACGGCGTAGGTACCGAGCCCCTTCAGCACGAAGGGCAGCTGCAGTCCGATCAGCGCGAAAACCGCCGACTCCAGGATGAAGGCGACCATCTTCCACACGGCCGCCTCCTGGAGCCGGGTCGCGAAGTCGACCTGCCAGGAGCGGTGCCCCAGGAAGAGCGCGACGACCACCACGGCGAGCACTCCGGAGGCATGCACCCGTTCCGCCGCCGCGTACGCCACGAAGGGGATCAGCAGCGACAGGGTGTTCTGCAGCAGGGGTTCCCTGAGATGGGTGCGGAGCCAGTGCAGCGGCACCATCAGCACCAGACCGACCCCGACACCGCCGACCGCCGCGAGGAAGAACTCGCCGATCCCGGCGCCCCAGCTGACGCCCTCGCCGACAGCGGCGGCCAGCACCACCTTGTAGGCGGTGATCGCGGTCGCGTCGTTCACCAGGGACTCGCCCTGCAGGATCGTCGTGACCCGGGCGGGCAGCCCGACCCGACGGGCGATGGCGGCGGCCGTGACGGCGTCCGGCGGCGCGATGACGGCGCCCAGCACCAGCGCGGCGGTCAGCGGCAGGTCGGGCACGAGCCAGTACGCCAGCCAGCCGACCGCGAAGGTCGCGAAGAGGACGTAGCCGACGGAGAGCAGGGCGATCGGCCTGATATTGGCCCGCAGATCGAGATACGAGCTGTCGACCGCAGCCGTGTAGAGCAGCGGAGGCAGCAGCAGCGGCAGCACGATGTGCGCGTCCAGGGTGTACGTCGGCACCCCGGGCAGGTAGGAGGCGAGCAGCCCCGCGGTCACCAGCAGCAGCGGGGCCGGTACCGGGGTGCGCCTCGCCGCGCCCGCGATCGCGGCACTGGCCGCGACCAGTGCCACCAGCGGCAATGCGTCCATCTCACGGTCCTCGCATCCGTCGTAACCTGACAATCATGAGTGAGTGCCTGCACGTTCTCGAACTGCCGAGCCCCGAGCCTGTCCCGCTCGGTGCCACATGTCCCGAATGTCTTGCCGCGGGCACCCACCCCGTGCAACTGCGGCTCTGCCTGGTCTGCGGGCATGTCGGCTGCTGCGACTCGTCGCCCCTGCAGCACGCGACGGGACACTTCAAGGAGACCGGCCATCCGGTCATGCGGAGCTTCGAGGCGGGAGAGAACTGGCGCTGGTGCTTCGAGGACGGTTCGATCGTCTGACGCCTGGGTACGTCAAACCGGCGCCGGTTCTTCGTAATTGACTGCCGCAGACCTCTAGCCACTGTGTGTGCTCATGGGTTTACCATGAGTGACAGTTGTGGGATGGGGTCCCGGCGACACGGCATCATGAATCGCGATAGCGTCGCCGGACCAAGAACCGAAGACGTACCACATGGCTCCGGGGCACCCTCCCGGAACCTCGAATGAGTTTGTGCCACCTTGGAGGTGAGGGTGTCCCAGATCGCAGGCGAGCCCGGGAATCAGGACTTCGTGGAAGTCCGGCTGCCCGCTGCGGGTGCCTACCTGTCGGTGCTGCGTACGGCCACGGCCGGTCTCGCAGCGCGCTTGGACTTCACTCTCGACGAGATCGAGGATCTTCGCATCGCGGTCGACGAGGCCTGCGCGATCCTGCTTCAGCAGGCCGTGCCGGGCTCCGTCCTCAGCTGCGTGTTCCGGCTCGTCGACGATTCCCTTGAGGTGACGGTGGCCGCCCCGACGACAGACGGCCGGGCCCCGGAGCGCGACACCTTCGCCTGGACAGTGCTCTCCGCGCTGGCCGGCAAGGTCGACTCCACAGTCGCCGATGACCGTACGGTCAGCATCAGCCTGTACAAACAGCGCGGCGCGGGACCCGGGCCGGCGTGAGCAACGGGAACGGGGACGGTCCTGTGCGGGACGAGACGATCCGACCAGGGGTGGTGCGAGCAGCAGGCATCCCGGAGCAGCAGGCCCTGCCCCATCCGGTGGACGGGGCGGACGGGCCGGTGGTCCGTACGGTCGCGATGGAGCAGTCGCAGGCGGAGCGGGCAGGCCAGATGAGCGAACACAGGCACCACGATCCACATGACCGCAGCGGGGCGCGGGCACTCTTCTACGAGCTGCGGGAACTCCCCGACGGCTCGCCGGAGAAGGCCGAGCTGCGCAACCGGCTGGTGCGGATGCATCTGCCGCTCGTGGAGCATCTGGCCCGCCGGTTCCGCAACCGCGGCGAGCCGCTCGACGATCTGACCCAGGTCGCCACCATCGGCCTGATCAAGTCGGTGGACCGGTTCGACCCGGACCGGGGCGTCGAGTTCTCGACGTACGCCACGCCGACCGTCGTCGGCGAGATCAAGCGCCACTTCCGCGACAAGGGCTGGGCGGTCCGGGTGCCGCGCCGGCTGCAGGAGCTGCGCCTCTCGCTCACCACAGCCACCGCCGAGCTCTCCCAGCAGCACGGCCGGTCGCCCACGGTGCACGAGCTGGCGGAGCGGCTGGGCATCTCCGAGGAAGAGGTCCTGGAGGGCCTCGAATCGGCCAATGCGTACAGCACGCTGTCGCTCGACGTGCCGGACACGGACGACGAGTCCCCGGCGGTGGCGGACACGCTGGGCTCGGAGGACGAGGCGCTGGAGGGCGTCGAGTACCGGGAGTCACTGAAGCCGCTGCTGGAGGACCTGCCGCCCCGGGAGAAGCGCATCCTGCTGCTCCGGTTCTTCGGCAACATGACCCAGTCGCAGATCGCGCAGGAGGTCGGCATCTCGCAGATGCATGTCTCGCGTCTGCTGGCGCGCACGCTGGCGCAGCTGCGCGAGCGGCTGCTCGTCGAGGAGTAGCCGGACGGGCTGCGGGCGCTGTGGTTCAGCGGCCGTACGGTGCGCTTCCGCGCCCGGCTACGGACGTGCTGCGCCGCGAGGTCACGCCTCCGGCGTCGCGCCCGGTCCCCGGATGCCGAGCGCTTCCCGGGTCGCCGGCCTGGCCAGCTGGAAAAGCGCCGTCAACGAAACCGCGGCGAGGACGATCCCGGCCGGGATCAGCGCGCCGTGCGACCGCAGCAGCGTCCAGGCCACCGGCAGCGCGATGATCTGTGTGATGAGCGCCGGGCCGCGGCTCCAGCTGCGCCGCCGCATCAGTCCGCGGGACGCGATCAGCGGGATCAGGCCCAGGGCGATCAGAGTGAGCCCGCCCGTCTCCGCCTGCTGCGGGCTCTCGGGCCGACCGAGCAGTCCCATGACCAGCATGTAGATCCCGCCGAGAGCGAGCGCCGCCCCTTCGAGGGCATTGAGCCCGGCCACGAGAGTGATCCTGGCCGGCTTCGTCGGCTCGGCCATGGGCGACGAGGACGGCGTGTTCTGCTGAGTACTCACCCTTGCAGGTTGACATCCCGGCCCGGTGAAAGCGAAGCCGGGGTCCGGGCCGGGGTGCCGCACCCGAGCCCCTCGCAGCCGGGCCGTCACCGAACGTGAAGGGCAGGGGGCAGGACTTCAGACCGGTACCCCACGGTAGGTAGTCTGGCGGTCATGCGCGCACTCCTCGTGGTCAATCCAGCTGCTACCACCACCAGTGCGCGTACCCGTGACGTGCTCATCCACGCGCTCGCCAGCGAGATGAAGCTGGAGGCGGTGACCACGGAGTACCGGGGGCATGCCCGGGACCTGGGACGGCGGGCCGCGGACTCGGACGACATCGATCTCGTCGTCGCCCTCGGCGGCGACGGCACGGTCAACGAGGTCGTGAACGGTCTGCTGCACCGCGGTCCCGACATCGACAGTCTGCCGAGCCTGGCCGTGGTCCCCGGTGGCTCCACCAATGTCTTCGCGCGCGCCCTCGGCCTGCCGAACGACGCGGTGGAGGCGACCGGCGCCATCCTGGACGCGCTCGCCAACCGGACCGAACGCACGGTCGGCCTGGGACTTGCGGCCGGCACGCCGGGCACCGAGGACGAGTCGGTCCCCGAACGCTGGTTCACGTTCTGTGCCGGTCTCGGATTCGACGCGGGCGTGGTCGGCCGCGTCGAACAGAAGCGCGAACTCGGGAAGCGGTCCACGCATGCGCTGTACGTGCGCCAGGTGGTCCGGCAGTTCCTGGAGGAGCCGCACCGGCGGCACGGGGTGATCACGCTGGACGCCCCCGGCCAGGACCCGGTCACCGATCTCGCGCTCTCCATAATTTCGAACACCGCCCCCTGGACCTACCTGGGGAATCGCCCGATGTACGCGTCCCCGAAGGCGTCGTTCGACACCGCCCTGGACGTCCTCGGGCTGAAGCGCCTCTCCACTCCGGCGGTCGCCCGGTACGGCACCCAGCTGCTCACCTCGAGCCCCGAGAAGGGCCCGCACGGCAAGCACGCGGTTTCACTCCATGACCTCACGGACTTCACCTTGCATTCAAAGGCCCCGCTGCCCTTCCAGATGGACGGCGACCACCTGGGCCTGCGTAAGAGTGTGACGTTCACAGGCGTACGCCGTGCACTGCGTGTGATTGTGTGAGCGGAAGGACCCAAAGTCCTTTAACTCGAACGTTTGGACTGGCTTCCACCCCATGGAAGTACGGCTGTGACCTAGCCGACACCGAGGAATCAAAAAAAAGTTTCCAGAAGGGGTTGTATCCGCCGCCGAGGTTTGCGAATCTCTACATGGCGATCGGGACGGCCCGCAACAACGGCCTCCACTGAGAGCCAGAACCCCTCCTCACTTGCACAGGACCACAACCAGTTCATCTGGGCGTCGGCCCATCACCTGCGGGGGGATTCGTGAAAGCGTTCACATTCACAAGCAACGTGTATGTAATACCAAGGAGAGGTAGCAGCCATGGACTGGCGTCACAACGCCGTTTGTCGTGAGGAAGACCCCGAGCTGTTCTTCCCCATCGGCAACACCGGTCCTGCGCTGCTGCAGATCGAGGAAGCCAAGGCCGTCTGCCGTCGCTGCCCCGTCATGGAGCAGTGCCTGCAGTGGGCGCTCGAGTCCGGCCAGGACTCCGGCGTCTGGGGTGGCCTCAGCGAGGACGAGCGCCGCGCAATGAAGCGCCGTGCCGCTCGCAACCGGGCGCGTAACGCCAGCGCCTGATTCGACGCCACCGCTACGAGCCTCAGCCAGGCGGCGCGTACAGAGCGTACGCACGAACCCGCCCCCCGAGTCGCAGCGCGCAGCACCCCAAAAGCGCATGCATGAAGCAGTGGGCCCGGACCGTGATCAACGGTCCGGGCCCACTGCTTTGCGCATTTCCGTTCGTGCCGCCCGCCGGGTGCGCCCCGGCGGCGGCCGGTCACTTCCCCGCGCGGACCGGAATGTCGAGGACCACCTGGGTGCCGCGCTCGGGGGCCGGGACCATGCCGAACGATCCGCCCAACTCGCCCTCCACCAGCGTCCGTACGATCTGCAGCCCCAGGTTGCCGGCCCGCTGCGGGTCGAACCCCTCGGGCAGCCCGCACCCGTCGTCCTGGACGGTGATCAGCAATCGCGCCGCGGCCGACGAGCCGCCGCGCACCGCCGAGACCTCGACCGTGCCGGTCTGGCCGACGGTGAACGCGTGTTCCAGGGCGTTCTGCAGCACCTCGGTGAGCACCATGGCGAGCGGAGTGGCCACTTCCGCATCGAGGATGCCGAAGCGCCCCGTACGCCGGCAGGTGACCCGGCCCGGGGAGATCTCGGCGACCATCGCGATGACGCGGTCGGCGATCTCGTCGAACTCGACCCGCTCATCCAGATTCTGGGACAGCGTCTCATGGACGATGGCGATCGAACCGACGCGCCGTACCGCCTCGTTGAGGGCTTCGCGGCCCTGCGCGGAGTCCATCCGGCGGGCCTGCAGACGCAACAGGGCAGCCACCGTCTGGAGGTTGTTCTTCACCCGGTGGTGGATCTCCCGGATGGTGGCGTCCTTCGTGATCAACTCGCGCTCGCGGCGACGCAGTTCGGTGACGTCACGGAGAAGGACCAGGGAGCCGATCCGGACCCCCTTGGGCTTGAGCGGGATCGCCCGGAGCTGGATCACGCCGCCCGCGCATTCGACCTCGAACTCGCGGGGCGCGTAACCGCTCGCCAGTTTGACCAGGGCCTCGTCCACCGGGCCACGGGAGGGGGCGAGTTCGGCGGTGGTCCGGCCGAGGTGGTGTCCGACGAGGTCGGAGGCGAGACCGAGGCGGTGGTACGCGGAGAGGCCGTTGGGGCTGGCGTACTGGACGACACCGTCGGCATCGAGCCTGATCAGACCGTCACCGACGCGGGGCGAGGCATCCATGTCGACCTGCTGGCCCGGGAACGGGAAGGACCCCGCGGCGATCATCTGGGCCAGGTCCGAGGCCGACTGCAGATAGGTGAGCTCCAGCCGGGACGGGGTACGGACGGTCAGGAGGTTCGTGTTGCGGGCGATGACGCCCAGAACCCGGCCCTCACGGCGTACGGGGATCGACTCGACCCGTACCGGCACCTCCTCGCGCCACTCCGGGTCGCCCTCGCGCACGATCCGGCCCTCGTCGAGCGCCGCGTCCAGCAGCGGGCGGCGGCCGCGCGGCACCAGATGGCCGACCATGTCGTCCTGGTACGAGGTAGGTCCCGTGTTGGGCCGCATCTGGGCGACGGACACATAGCGGGTCCCGTCGCGGGTGGGCACCCACAGGACCAGGTCGGCGAAGGACAGGTCGGAGAGCAGCTGCCACTCCGAGACCAGCAGATGCAGCCACTCGAGGTCGGTGTCGCCGAGGGCTGTGTGCTGGCGGACGAGGTCGTTCATGGAGGGCACGTGTGCGAGCGTACCTGTGGATACGCGCTGATTCCGAACCGAACGACCTGCCCGTACGTGCAAGGGGAGAGGGGCCGGAAATTGGCGTGCTCCGATGGATGGACAGACGAGAATGGTCTAGTCCACAATGCTCAAGACAGAGCTTCCGCTCTCCCCGCACAGGAGAGTGGATCGAGGTACCCGCGCTCTCTGCCCTGACTGCGCCAGTACCTCCCCCGGCCGGGGGCACCGCACACCGCCGGCCGAGCAACTCCGGGCTGCGGTGCCGGACGGGCTGAGGGTCCCGTCCTGGCGCCGCGGCCCGCGGGTGTTTCTGCGGGCCTCCCACCGGAGACCGGCACGGTCAGCGGGTCTCGGTGACCTTGGCCAGGGCACGGGGCGCGTCCGGGTCCTGGCCGCGGGCAATCGTCACCTCGTACGCCAGCATCTGCAGCGGCAGGATCTCCAGGATCGGCTGGACCTCCTCGGCGACCCCGGCTGTCGGCAGGACGAATCCCGCGGACGCCGCCTCCACCTGGGCCTTGGGGCCGACCACGAAGAGGTCCGCGCCGCGGCCGCGCAGCCGGTCCAGGACCGGCTGGAGGGCCTCGCCGCCCCGGCCGTCCGTGACGACGGCGATCACTGGGGAGATGTTGTCGACCATGGCGAGCGGGCCGTGCAGCAGATCCGCGCCCGAGTAGGAGAGAGCGGGGATGTAGCTCGTCTCCATCAGCTTCAGAGCGGCTTCCTTGGCCGTCGGGTAGCCGTAGCCGCGCGAGGTGATGACCATGCGCTCGGCGAAACGGTAGCGCGAGGCCAGGTCCTTGACCTCGCCCTTGCGGGCCAGGATCGCCTCCGCCAGTTCCGGCAGGATCGCGGCGGCGGCGCCGTCACCGCCGCGCAGGCCCTCGACGAAGAGATAGAGGGACAGCAGGGACGCGGTGTACGTCTTCGTGGCCGGGAGGGCCTTCTCCGGACCCGCCAGGATGTCGATGTGGTACTCGGAGACGGCGGCGAGAGGCGAGTCCGGGTTGTTGGTGACGGCGAGGGTGAGGGCACCGGCCTCGCGGGCCGCTCTGGTCGATGCCACCAAGTCGGGCGAGCCCCCGGACTGGCTGACTGTGATGACGAGGACGTCCCGCAGGTCCGGCTTCGCGCCGTACGCGGTGGTGGTCGACATCGAGGCCAGACCGCAGGGCAGCCCGAGCTGGATCTCCAGCAGGTACTTCGCGTAGAGCGCGGCATTGTCCGACGTGCCGCGGGCGGTGAGGAGGACGAAGCGCGGCTTCTTCGCCACGATCTCGGTGGCCACCGCGCGGATCAGGGGGGCGCCCCGGTCGAGGATGCGGCGCAGCACCCCTGGCTGCTCGGCCATCTCGCCGGACATGATCCGGCCCGGCTGCTCGCCCTCACCGGCCGAAATCGTGGCGGACATGTCGGGTGCCTCCCAGAGGTGTCTCGGTGCGTCCGGAGCGCCGTTCGGCCAAGTCGACCACGGGGTACGGGAGCGCCGCCAGCGGGCGGCGGCCGGACAGCGCACGAAGGGAACCTGGAGGTCGCCTGCGGGTTGCCAGGCTCTGCTAGATTAGCCTTAGATTGGTCTATACCACATATCGCGACTCTTCAGATCGGCAGGCCCCGCGTGGAAGTTGTCATCGTCCCGGACGCCAAGGCAGGCGGCGAACTCATCGCGGGAGCCATCGGCGCCCTGCTGAGCCGCAAGCCCGACGCCCTTCTCGGCGTTGCCACCGGCTCGACCCCGCTGCCCATCTACCAGGCGCTGGCGGCCAAGGTGCGCTCCGGCGAGGTGGACGCCTCGCGTGCGCGCATCTGCCAGCTCGACGAGTACGTGGGACTGCCGGCCGGCCACCCCGAGTCGTACCGTTCGGTGGTGCTGCGCGAGGTCGTCGAGCCGCTCGGACTGTCCGAGGAGTCCTTCATGGGCCCGGACGGCTCCGCCGAGGACGTCCAGGCCGCCTGCGAGGCCTACGACAAGGCGCTCGCCGCGGCGGGCGGAGTGGACCTTCAGCTGCTCGGGATCGGCACGGACGGGCACATCGGCTTCAACGAGCCGTGCTCCTCGCTGGCGTCCCGTACCCGGATCAAGACGCTGACCGAGCAGACCCGGGTCGACAACGCGCGCTTCTTCGACAACGACATCAGCCAGGTGCCGCACCACGTCATCACGCAGGGCATCGGCACGATCCTGGAGTCCCGCCACCCGATCCTGCTGGCGACGGGCGAGGGCAAGGCCGAGGCGGTGGCGCTGACGGTGGAGGGGCCGGTGGCGTCGTTCGTACCGGCGTCGGCCCTGCAGCTGCATCCGCATGCGACGGTGGTCGTGGACGAGGCCGCGGCGTCGAAGCTGAAGCTGGCGGAGTACTTCCGGGCCACGTATGCGGCGAAGCCGCGGTGGCAGGGGATCTAACGGCCTGCCCCACGACAGGGAGTGGATCAGCGAGCGGCGTCATGCGGCTTCGATGGCACGGCGGAGGAGGGAGTCGACGCGGAGCGTCGGTGACTGACGACAACGCCGCAAGCGGAGTCGCATGACGCCGGGAGCCCACTCCCTATCGCGGGGGAGGCCGTAAGGGCTCGAAAGGGCCGGGGCACCGTGTGGGGTGTCCCGGCCCTTTCGTGTGCCGGATGCACGACCGGCTTGCGCGTCGTCCTCGAACGCCGGACCGGAATCGGAACCCTGACGGCGTGTGGACCGTTCCCGTGTCAGGCTCCGGACGGGCCGGATGTTCCCGTGATCGCCTCTGCGGCTGCCTGGCCGCAGACTCGGGCTGCGCCGTGGGTGGCTACGTACAGGGCGCCTCTCGGGGACTCCTGGGGGACCCCCATTTCGACGACCACCGTGTCGGGGCGCTCGGCGATCAGGGCGTCCACGGCGTCCGTCATCCACGGGTGGCGGTGGGCGTCGCGGACGACCGCGACGATGCGGCGGTCCCCCGCGGCGTCCAGGACCGCTGTCACGGGGGTCTCGGCCTCGCTGTTGCAGGTGTCGGTGCCGGTGCCCGGCAGGATCCGGGCCAGTTCGGCCGCGATGCCCCACGGGGTCTCGTCGCCGACCGCAATGTTCGCGACCGGGGTGAACGCGGCGACGTACGCCGGCTCGGTCAGCGGTTCGGCCGTGCCGGTCACCTGCACCGCACGACGGGCGGCCACCAGGCCGATGTCGGAAGCGATACCGGCGCCGGGCGCGGTCCCCTCCTGCGTCGCCGCATCCGGCTCCCGGACAGCCCCCCGCGCCCGCAGCGTCCAGGACGCGAGGGCACGTACCCGTGCCGCCGCGTCGGCCAGCCGCTCCTCGGGCAGTTCGCCGGTCCGTACCGCCGCGACCAGCGCGTCGCGCAGCCGCAGCACGGTGTCCTCGTCGTCCAGCCCGCCGCCGACACAGATCGCGTCGGCGCCCGCGGCGATAGCGAGGACGGAACCGCGCTCGATCCCGTACGTCGAGGAGATGGCCTGCATCTCCATGCCGTCGGTGACAATCAGCCCGTCGTAACCCAGTTCCTCGCGCAGCAGACCGGTGAGGATCTGCGGGCTCAGCGTCGCCGGGCGGTCGGGGTCGAGTGCGGGAAGCAGAATATGCGCGCTCATCACCGATTTGGAACCCGCTGCGATCGCCGCGCGGAAAGGCACCAGCTCGCGGGCGTGCAGGGTGTCGAGATCCACATCGATGCGGGGCAGCGCGTGGTGCGAGTCGACCGCGGTGTCGCCGTGCCCCGGGAAGTGCTTGGTGCAGGCGGCGACCCCGGCGGCCTGGAGTCCCTCGACGTACGCGGCGGTGTGCCGGGCGACCAGGTGCGGGTCGGCTCCGAAGGACCGTACGCCGATGACCGGGTTGACCGGGTTCGAGTTGACGTCGGCGGACGGCGCCCAGTTGAGGTTGACTCCGCATTCGGCAAGCCGGCGGCCGAGCTCCTGGGCGACCGCACGGGTCAGTCCCAGGTCGTCGACGGCGCCGAGTGCGAGGTTGCCGGGGAAGGATGAGCCATGACGCACCTCGAGCCGGGTGACGTCACCGCCCTCCTCGTCGATCGCGACGAGTACGTCGTCCCGCTCGGCCCGGAGTTGGGCGGTGAGCGCGGAGAGCTGCTCCGGCGTCTCGATGTTGCGGCCGAACAGACCGACGGAGGAGAGTCCCTCGCCGACTCGGCGCAACAGCCAGTCCGGCGCGGTGGTGCCGGCGAACCCCGGCTGCAGGACGGCGAGGGCGTCGCGCGTGACGGTGTCCGTGGTGGAGGTGAGTGTGGTCATGACGCGGCGTTATCCCTTCACGGCGCCGTCGGTAAGACCGCTGACGGCCTTGCGCTGCAAGTAGACGAAGAGGATCAGGATCGGGATCGCGAAGAGCGAGGAGGCAGCCATGGTCGCCCCCCAGTCGTCACCGAACGCGGTCTGGAACTGCGAGAGCCAGAGCGGCAGGGTCTGGGACTCGATGTCCTTGTTGAGGATGAGGACGAGCGGGAACTCGTTCCAGGCGGTGATGAAACCGAAGAGCGAGGTCGCCATCAGACCGGGGCCGAGCAGCGGCAGGATCACCTTCCTGAACGCCTGCGGGCGGGTGCAGCCGTCGACCATGGCGGACTCCTCCAGCTCCTTGGGCACCGCGGCGATAAAGCCGCGCAGCGTCAGGACGGTGAAGGGCAGGACCATCATCATGTGCCCGCGGCGACCGCGAAGTTGGAGCCACCGAGGAAGACGCCCTCGGGCTTGTCGGCGGTCTCACCCGGGATGGTGAAGTAGCCGATGTCGCCCTCGATCTTCTTGTTGGCGGCGATGGCCGTGCCGGCCTCCCAGCCCATGCCGATGAAGGCACCGACCTTGCCCTTGGCGAAGACCTCGGCCTGCTGCGGGGTGGCCTCGTCCTTGTCCTTGGGGGCCTTGGAGTAGGACTGGTACTTCTTGTAGAGCTCCATGGCCGCGGCGACCTTGGGGTCGGAGAGGTTGGAGACGTACTTGTCGCCTTCCTTCTTCACAAGGTCCGCGCCCTGACCGATGGTCAGACCGTCGAAGAAGTACCAGTTCTGGCCGGGCATGTAGATCGGCTCGGCCTTGCCCTTCTTCTTGATGGCGTCGAGGTCCTTGAAGAACTCGTCGCGCGTCTTCGGGGTGTCCTTGATGCCGGCGTCGGCCCAGACCTTCTTGTTGTAGATGACGACGCGGTTGGCGAAGTACCACGGGGCGGCGTACTGCTTGCCGTCGAAGACGGAGGACTTGTTGAGCGCGTCGACCCAGTCGCCGCCGATCTCCTGCTTGAGGTCGCTCAGGTCGGCGAGGCCACCGGTGGCCGCGTACGCCGGAGTCTGGGTGTTGCCGACCTCGATGACGTCCGGCGGGGTCGACTCGGAGAGGGCCGTCGTGATCTTCTGCTGAATACCGTCCCACTTCTGGGTCTGGAACTTCAGCGTGGCGCCGGTCTTCTTCTTGAAGGCGGCGGTGAGGTCCTTCGTCCAGCCGGGAGGCGTGGAGCCGTCCATGGCCCAGACGGTCAGCGTCTGGCCCTTGTAGCTGTCGGGGCCGGTCTTCTTGCTGCTGCTGTCGGTCTTGTCGTCCGAGCCACAGGCAGTGGCCGCGATGAGTCCGCGCTTCACGACACCCTCCTCAGGGATGCAAGAGAATTCCCCCCCACCACCCGAGATCGCCGTCCGTCGCACAATTGCATGCGACGGGTACTGCCCGTGGGGCTGGGACCTGGTCTTTAATGGTTTAGACCAGTACTCGGAGCTTGGCCTAGACCTTTAGGGGTGTCAAGGGTGTATAAGAAGTGCACTCGCGTCCGTTATAGGACCGACACCTGAGGGAGGGCGACGAGCCGTGACCGGACCGTGCCACCATGTGAGCCGCAACAGACGGAGGAGCAGGTGACGGCAGCAACGCAGCAGTCGGGAAGGCGGGCCATGAGTGCCGACGGGGGCAGTACGGAGAACGAGACGGGCGCGGGCACGCGCACCGCGCGGGTCCCGAAGTACTACCGGCTGAAGCGCCACCTCCTCGACATGACGGACACCATGCCGCCCGGCACCCCGGTGCCACCGGAGCGGACCCTGGCCGCCGAGTTCGACACCTCGCGCACCACCGTGCGCCAGGCGCTCCAGGAGCTGGTCGTCGAGGGCCGGCTGGAGCGCATCCAGGGCAAGGGCACGTTCGTGGCCAAGCCGAAGGTCTCGCAGGCCCTGCAGCTCACCTCGTACACCGAGGACATGCGCGCCCAGGGTCTGGAACCGACATCTCAACTGCTGGACATCGGCTATGTCACGGCCGACGACACCCTCGCCGGGCTGCTGGACATCACAACCGGCGGCCGGGTGCTGCGGATCGAGCGGCTCCGCCTGGCCAGCGGTGAACCGATGGCCATCGAGACCACGCACCTTTCGGCCAAACGCTTTCCCGCGTTGCGTCGTTCGCTGGCGAAGTACACCTCGCTCTACACGGCGCTGGCCGAGGTGTACGACGTACGGCTCGCCGAGGCCGAGGAGACGATCGAGACCTCGCTCGCCACCCCGCGCGAAGCCGGTCTGCTCGGTACGGACGTCGGCCTGCCGATGCTCATGCTGTCCCGTCACTCCCTGGACGGACACGGCGAACCGGTCGAGTGGGTGCGGTCGGTGTACCGCGGCGACCGCTACAAGTTCGTGGCGCGTCTGAAGCGGCCGACCGACTGAATCCGCGGACCGGCTCCTGACCGGACAACTGTCCGGACCCGGACAGAGCATCAGGAGTCGGTCCCCCGGACAGAATCCCTCCAGCGGCTCCGCCACACCGTTGCCGGACCGCAATGCGGACAGGGGGTGACGATGGCCGGAACACTCCCCTAGATTTCCTGCGCATTACAACAGGTGATCAGCGAGGGGACGGAGTCGCCACATGCGCGAAGAAACAGACACGAAACCACCGACAGTCACACCGGCGAGAGTACTCATCGCCCTCTGCCTCGCCACCCCGTTCGTGGCGATGCTCTGGGTGGGTTCATACGCGAAGGTGGACCCCACCTTCATCGGCATCCCGTTCTTCTACTGGTACCAGATGGTCTGGGTGCTGATCTCCACGGCGCTCACGATGGTCGCGTACAAGCTCTGGCAGCGTGACCAGCGCGCCCGCAAGGGGGGTGCGTCGGCATGAAGGACGGCGTGAACGGCGTCGCACTCGGCGTCTTCATCTTCTTCTTCCTGGCCGTCACGGTCATCGGCTTCATGGCCGCGCGCTGGCGCAAGGCCGAGAACGAGGCCAGTCTCGACGAATGGGGCCTGGGCGGCAGGTCGTTCGGCACCTGGGTCACCTGGTTCCTGCTCGGCGGCGACCTGTACACCGCGTACACCTTCGTCGCCGTACCCGCCGCGATCTACGCAGCGGGAGCGGCCGGCTTCTTCGCGGTCCCGTACACCATCCTCGTGTACCCGCTGATCTTCACCTTCCTGCCGCGCCTGTGGTCGGTCTCGCACAAGCACGGGTACATCACCACCTCGGACTTCGTCCGAGGTCGCTTCGGATCGAAGGGTCTGTCGCTGGCGGTCGCCGTCACCGGCATCCTCGCCACCATGCCGTACATCGCGCTCCAGCTCGTCGGCATCCAGGCGGTGCTGGACGTGATGGGCGTCGGCGGCGGCGAGAACACCAACTGGTTCGTCAAGGACCTGCCGTTGCTGATCGCGTTCGCGGTGCTCGCCGCGTACACGTACTCCTCCGGGCTGCGCGCCCCCGCGCTGATCGCGTTCGTCAAGGACGGGCTGATCTACCTGGTCATCACGGTGGCGATCATCTACATCCCGATCAAGCTGGGCGGCTTCGACGACATCTTCGCCAAGGCGGGCCACGCTTTCTCGCAGACCAACCCCGCAACCGGCAAACCGCGCGGCGCCCTCGCGCCGGCCGATCCCGGCCAATGGGGTTACGCGACCCTGGCCCTGGGGTCGGCGCTCGCCCTCTTCATGTACCCGCACTCGATCACGGCGACGCTCTCCAGCCGCAGCCGTGAGGTGATCCGGCGGAACACCACGATCCTGCCGCTGTACTCGCTGATGCTGGGCCTGCTGGCGCTGCTCGGCTTCATGGCGATCGCCGCCGGAGTCAAGGTGGAGAACGGACAGTTGGCGATCCCGCAGCTGTTCGAGAACATGTTCCCCGACTGGTTCGCCGGCGTGGCGTTCGCTGCGATCGGCATCGGCGCGCTGGTCCCCGCCGCGATCATGTCGATCGCCGCGGCAAACCTCTTCACCCGGAACATCTACAAGGACTTCCTGAAGCCCGACGCGACCCCGGCCCAGGAGACGAAGGTCTCCAAGCTGGTGTCGCTGCTGGTGAAGGTCGGTGCGCTCGTCTTCGTCCTCACCATGGACAAGACGGTCGCGATCAACTTCCAGCTGCTCGGCGGGATCTGGATCCTGCAGACGTTCCCGGCACTGGTCGGCGGCCTGTTCACCCGGTGGTTCCACCGCTGGGCGCTGCTAGCGGGCTGGGCGGTCGGCATGGTGTACGGCACGCTCGCCGCGTACGGAGTGGCGAGCCCGACCCAGGCGCACTTCGGCGGCTCCTCGAAGGAGATTCCGGGGATCGGCGAGATCGGCTACATCGGTCTGACGGCGTTCGTGCTGAACGCCGTGGTGACCGTGGTGCTGACGTTCGTCCTGAACGCGGTGAAGGCCCCGGCGGGCGTCGACGAGACCTCCCCGGCGGACTACACGGCGGACGCGGGCGACCCGGACGTCCGGGTGGAACTCCCCTCGGCCAGGCCCGAGTCGAGCCCGTCACCCGACGCGAGCCCGTCCGCCAACTAGTGCCGTGACCGGCAATGTTTGCCCCATAGGGAGCGTCGTCCAGTGCGTGCGATCGCAAGGCGGCCGGAAGTCCTTGGATGGGGTCTCCCCTGCTCGAACGAAGTTGAGAGCTTGGGGAAGGAGCCACCAGGGCTTTTGGCCAACGCGGCGAGCGGGCGTGCTGGGCGGCGCGACGGGGCAAAGCTTGCCGGGAGGGGCACTAGTTCCCTCGCCGGACGGGCTGCACCGCGCCCGTCCGGCACCACCCCACCCCAACCCACCCGTACGGCACACTCCCAGCATGGACCTGTCGATCCGCCCGATCGCCCCCGCGGAACACACCGCCCTCGGGGAGATCACCGCCCACGCCTACCTCGACGACGGCCTGCTCGACTTCGGCGCCGACGACCCGTATCTCGAAAAGCTCCGGGACGTGCCCCGTCGCGCGGCCGAGGCCGACGTGCTCGTCGCCGTCGGTGCCGACGGCACGCTCCTCGGCGGAGTCACGTACGCACCGCCCGGCAACCCGTGGGCCGACATTGCCGGCCCCGACGAGGCCGAGTTCCGGATGCTCGCCGTCGCACGGGCGGCGCGCGGCCTCGGGGCGGGCGAGGCGCTCGTGCGGGCCTGTATCGACCGGGCCCGGGGTACGGACGGCGTCGCGCGGCTCGTCCTGTCGACGACACCGACCATGCTCGCGGCCCACCGGGTCTACCGCCGCCTGGGCTTCCTACGGACTCCGGCGCGCGACTGGGATCCCATTCCAGGCCTCCCGCTGCTCACGTACAGCCTGAGCCTCTGAACCGACGCGACACAACATGTGGGGGCCACCTCATCAGGCGGCCCCCACATGTATGCTCGTGCTCGCTGTCGCCGCAGGGAAATCCGGTGCGAATCCGGAACTGTCCCGCAACGGTATATTCGGTGCCCTTTTGCGCACCCTGAAAGTCCGAGGACCTGCCGACAGCGCGTCCGGCTCGACCGATCCGGACGCCCAGACGTCCGGGCCTCGCGGATGGGCCGGTGGACGCCGCACGCAGTGCTGCCTTCCTTCTTCGGGCATGCCTCCACGCGGCTGCCCCGCTCCCCCGCCGGCCCCGAGCCGAGCGAGGGAGAGCACCACGTGACCATCGCGCCAGCCGATCCGGCTTCAGTCGCCGAGTCCGCGGGAACCACGAACGACGGACCCGGGACCGCACTGCTGCGGACCCTGACCGACCTCACTGCCGATCTGCCGGACACCGACCCCGGCCGAGTCGCCGCCGCCGCGCTGCGCGGCCGCAACGCCGCGTCGGACGAGGCGGAGTTGCGCGCGCTGGCCACCGAGGCCGCCGCGGGTCTGATCGCCGAGGACCCCGCGTACTCCCGGCTCGCCGCCCGCCTCCTGACCCGCACCATCGCGGACGAGGCGGCCGGTCAGGGCGCACTGTCGTTCTCCGCCTCGGTCGCCGTCGGCCACCGCGAGGGTCTGATCGCGGACCGTACGGCCGCGTTCGTGGCGCTCCACGCGGCCCGGCTCGACGCGCTGGTCGAGCAGTCCCTCGCCGACGGCGCCGACGACCGGTTCGGCTACTTCGGGCTGCGGACACTGCACAGCCGCTATCTGCTGCGCCACCCGCTCACCCGCCAGGTCATCGAGACGCCGCAGCACTTCATGCTGCGCGTCGCCGCCGGTCTCGCCGAGGACGAGTCGGTGCGCGCACTGGACGAGGTCGCCTCGCTGTACGGCCTGATGAGCCGCCTCGACTACCTCCCCTCCTCCCCCACACTCTTCAACTCCGGCACCCGGCACCCGCAGATGTCCTCCTGCTATCTGCTGGACTCGCCGCTGGACGAGCTCGACTCCATCTACGACCGCTACCACCAGGTGGCGCGGCTGTCCAAGCACGCGGGCGGCATCGGCCTCTCGTACTCCCGGATCCGCGCCCGCGGTTCGCTGATCCGCGGCACCAACGGGCACTCCAACGGCATCGTGCCGTTCCTGAAGACGCTCGACGCCTCGGTCGCCGCAGTGAACCAGGGCGGCCGCCGCAAGGGCGCCGCCGCCGTCTACCTGGAGACGTGGCACGCGGACATCGAGGAATTCCTGGAGCTGCGCGACAACACGGGCGAGGACCAGCGGCGTACGCACAACCTCAACCTGGCGCACTGGATCCCGGACGAGTTCATGCGCCGGGTCGACGCGGACGGCGACTGGTCGCTGTTCTCCCCCGCCGACGTGCCGGAACTGGTCGACCTCTGGGGTGACGAGTTCGACGCCGCGTACCGGGCCGCCGAGGCCAGGGGCCTGGCCCGCAAGTCGATGCCCGCGCGTGAGCTGTACGGCCGGATGATGCGGACGCTCGCGCAGACCGGTCAGGGCTGGATGACGTTCAAGGACGCCTCCAACCGGACGGCCAACCAGACCGCCGAGCCGGGTCGCGTCGTCCACTCGTCGAACCTGTGCACCGAGATCCTCGAAGTCACCGACGACGGCGAGACCGCCGTCTGCAACCTCGGTTCGGTCAACCTCGGTTCGTTCGTGGCCGACGGCGACATCGACTGGGAGCGGCTGGACTCCACCGTCCGTACCGCCGTGACGTTCCTCGACCGGGTCGTCGACATCAACTTCTACCCGACCGAGCAGGCCGGCCGCTCCAACGCCCGCTGGCGTCCGGTGGGGCTGGGCGCGATGGGGCTCCAGGACGTCTTCTTCCGGCTGCGGCTGCCGTTCGACTCCCCCGAGGCCCGCGCGCTCTCCACGAAAATCTCCGAGCGGATCATGCTCGCCGCGTACGAGGCGTCCTGCGACCTCGCCGAGCGGTCCGGTCCGCTGCCCGCCTGGTCCGAGACGCGTGCCGCCCGCGGCGTGCTGCACCCCGACCACTACGACACCGAGCTGAGCTGGCCGGAGCGCTGGGACGCGCTGCGCGCCCGGATCGCGAAGACCGGCATGCGCAACTCTCTGCTGCTCGCCATCGCTCCGACCGCCACGATCGCCTCGATCGCCGGGGTGTACGAGTGCATCGAGCCGCAGGTCTCCAACCTCTTCAAGCGCGAAACGCTCAGCGGTGAGTTCCTCCAGGTCAACGCCTATCTGGTGAACGAGCTGAAGCAGCTGGGCGTGTGGGACGCGCGGACCCGCGAGGCGCTGCGCG
This sequence comes from Streptomyces sp. NPDC005151, assembly GCF_053599875.1. Classification (NCBI taxonomy): domain Bacteria; kingdom Bacillati; phylum Actinomycetota; class Actinomycetes; order Kitasatosporales; family Streptomycetaceae; genus Streptomyces; species Streptomyces sp. NPDC005151. The sequence goes on from NZ_JBSFYR010000014.1 coordinate 72,603, forward strand.
AGGCGAGCGGCTCGGTGCAGGGCTTCGCCTGGATCCCGGAGGACGTACGGGCGCTGTACCGCACGGCATGGGAGATCCCGCAGCGCGGTCTGATCGACATGGCGGCGGCGCGTACGCCGTTCCTGGACCAGAGCCAGTCGCTGAACCTGTTCCTGGAGACGCCGACGATCGGCAAGCTCTCCTCGATGTACGCGTACGCCTGGAAGCAGGGGCTGAAGACGACGTACTACCTGCGCTCGCGCCCGGCGACGCGGATCGCCCGTGCGGCATCGTCCGTAACTTCGATCCCCGCACAGCAGTTGGACAGTACGACCGAAGCGGTCGCCTGTTCTCTGGAGAACCCGGAGAGCTGCGAGGCCTGCCAGTAGTCACAGGCTTCTCCGCTCGAAGAGTGGGAGGCGTCGGCCCTTGCGGCCGACGCCTGCTGTGACCAGCACCAGCCATCACCAAGAAGGAGGTGACCTTGGTGGCTACGTTCCGTACAGGACAGCAGACCCACCCGACTGTGCTTCCTCAGCAGTCGGCTCTGGAACCCGGCTCAGCAGACAACCTCAGGAGCATGGACGAAACGGGAGCCGGGCGCCGCAACCCGGCATCCGGTACGGGACATGTGCGAGGGGAGACGCCCGGCAGTTCACCTGCCGCCGGGCGCGTAACCTCGGACCATCCGGTCCGGGAGGAGGGTCGTGAGGCCCATCCATACGTGTTTGTCATCGATAAACACGGCATACCGTTGCAGCCGTGCAGTCCAGCCCGCGCGCGGAAACTGCTGGGGGCGGGGCGGGCAGTTGTACACCGGCACACGCCGTTTGTGATCCGTCCGAGGGACCGCACCATCGTCGAATCCGTGGTGGACGGAGTGGAGATCGGTATCGATCCTGGCAGCAGGCACACAGGGGTCGCGTTGTTCACCGCACTCGCTGGTGAGCGACAAGGCCGATTCGCGCTTCAGCTCGATCATCGGGGCACAACCATCCGCAAGAAGATGCTCCAGCGTGCCGCTTTCCGGCGTCGGCGGCGTTCGGCGAATCTGCGCCACCGCGCTCCGCGCTTCAACAACCGTGCTGTTACGGCTGGTTGGCTCCCTCCCTCATTGCGCCATCGGGTGGACACCACTCTCGCCTGGCTGGAGAGACTCACTCGCTGGACTCCGGTGAGAACGGTGCACATGGAACGTGCGGCGTTCGACACCCACGCCCTCACTCTCGGGAGGGACTCCATGGACGGCATCGAGTATCAGCAGGGCACACTCGCCGGCTGCGAGGCCCGTGAGTACCTCCTCGCCAAGTGGCACCACGCCTGCGCCTACTGCGGAGCTACCGGCGTGCCTCTGAATATCGATCACATCCGCCCCCGCTCGCGGGGCGGCACCGATCGAATCTCCAATCTCACCTTGGCCTGCATTCCCTGCAATCAAGCCAAGGACAACACCCCGGTCGAAGAGTTCCTGGCACGCAAACCCCAGCGGCTCGCGAAGATTCTCGCCCAGGCGAAGGCGCCTCTGACAGATGCCGCCGCCGTCAACAGCACCAGATGGGCGTTGTGGCGTGCCCTCGATGCCCGTTGGCGAACCCACGTCTCCTCCGGCGGACGCACCAAGTGGAATCGCATCCGCAACCGTCTGCCCAAGACTCACACCCACGACGCCCTCGCCGTAGGCAAGGTCGATGCCATCACCCGCCATCCATCGCAGGTGCTGATCGTCGGTTGCACAGGACGAGGTGCGTACGCCCGCACCCGCGCCGACAAGCACGGCTTCCCCCGCTTACGTCTGCCCCGGAGAAAGACAGTCCGCGGATTTCAAACCGGGGACTTCGTTCGGGCAGTAGTTCCCACCGGCAGGAAGGCGGGAACCCACACAGGCCGGGTCGCGGTCCGCACTACTGGCAGCTTCAACATCACCACCCGGCACGGCACTGTGCAGGGAATCCATCACCGGCACGTCCTCCTCCTCCAGCGAGCCGACGGATACGCCTACACCACAGAGAAGGAGGCAGGGGCCTCCCCGGGCATAGCCTCTGGGAAATCCACCCCTCTCAGCTCATGAGCACCGCACCCGAACGACACAAGAACCTGCTCGACCCCGGCTTCGAGCTGACCCTGCGCCCCATGCGCTACCCGGACTTCTACGAGCGCTACCGCGACGCGATCAAGAACACCTGGACGGTCGAGGAGGTCGACCTCCACTCCGACGTCGCCGATCTCGCCAAGCTGACACCCGCCGAGCAGCACATGATCGGCCGGCTCGTCGCGTTCTTCGCGACCGGTGACTCGATCGTCTCCAACAACCTCGTACTGACCCTGTACAAGCACATCAACTCCCCGGAAGCGCGGCTGTATCTGTCGCGTCAGCTCTTCGAGGAGGCCGTGCACGTCCAGTTCTATCTGACGTTGCTCGACACCTATCTGCCCGACCCGGACGACCGTGCGGCCGCGTTCGACGCGGTGGAGGAGATCCCCTCCATCCGCGAGAAGGCGCAGTTCTGCTTCAAGTGGATGGCCGCCCTGGACGGGCAAGGAGGGGTCGAGAAGATCGAGCGGCTGGAGACGCAGGCCGACCGCCGTCGCTTCCTGCTGAACCTGATCTGCTTCGCGGCGTGCATCGAGGGGCTCTTCTTCTACGGCGCGTTCGCATACGTCTACTGGTTCCGCTCGCGCGGTCTGCTGCACGGCCTCGCCACGGGGACCAACTGGGTCTTCCGTGACGAAACGATGCATATGAACTTCGCGTTCGAGGTCGTGGACACTGTCCGCAAGGAAGAGCCCGAGCTCTTTGACGACGCCCTCCAGCAGCAGGTCACCGACATGCTGAAGGAGGCCGTCGACGCGGAGCTGCAGTTCGGCCGCGACCTCTGCGGCGACGGTCTGCCGGGCATGAACACCGAGTCGATGCGCGAGTACCTGCAGTGCGTCGCCGACCAGCGGCTCACCCGGCTCGGCTTCCCGGCTGTGTACGGCTCCGAGAACCCGTTCTCGTTCATGGAGCTGCAGGGTGTCCAGGAGCTGACGAACTTCTTCGAGCGCCGGCCGTCCGCGTACCAGGTGGCGGTGGAGGGCTCGGTCGCCTTCGACGACGACTTCTAGTGACCGGCAATGTTTGCCCCATGAGGAGCGTCGTCCAGTGCGTGCGATCGCAAGGCGGCCGGAAGTCCTTGAGTGGGGCAAACACTGCCGGTCACGGCACTAGTTGTTCGGCACGATCTCGTAGCGCGGCGTGTTCTCCGCCATCTGCCGCAGCGCGTCCTTGCGGTCCCGCTTCGAGAGCCGGTCGATGTACAGGTAGCCGTACAGATGGTCCGTCTCGTGCTGGAGGCAGCGCGCGAAGTAGCCGTTGCCGCGGATCTTGACCGGGTTGCCCTTGGCGTCCTGGCCGCGCACCACCGCGTAGTCCGGGCGGGCCAGCGAGGCGTACGCGGTCGGGACGGAGAGACAGCCCTCGTTGGAGTCGTCGAGGATGCGCTCCTCCGGCGGCAGCTCTTCGAGCACCGGGTTGCAGACGGCGCCCACATGCCGCACGCCGTCGTCGTCCTGGCAGTCGTAGACGAAGACCTTGAGGTCCACGCCGATCTGGTTGGCGGCCAGGCCCACGCCCTCCGCCGTCCGCTGGCTGGCGAACATGTCGTCGATCAGCCGGCCCAGCTCGTCACCGAACTCGGTGACGTCCTTGCACTCCTTGTGCAGTACCGGGTTGCCCACGACCGTGATCGGACGGGAGGTCCCGCGCTCGCGGTACGCCGCCTCGCGCGCCTCACAGTCCTCGGTGTCCACGACGAAGCCTTCGTCGTCGACGCTGATCTGCTCGTCCGTCTCCTGCTGCGCCATGTCCGCCGTACGCCTTCCTCAAAACCCGAATCGATGCCCGTACAGCGTAACGGCCGCCCCCCGCGGCAGGGAGCGGGCTCCCGATCGCGGGGGAGGCCGTTACGGCCGGGCCGCGGACGCACGGCTCAGCAGACTTCTTCGAGATCCCGCCACTCACGGCTGTCCGGGCTGTCCGCCACCCAGCCGTCCAGCAGTCCCCGCACCAGCCCGGCCGGTGCCGCTATCCCGCACTCGCGCTCCGGCACCCACAGGTCTCCGGCGATGCGGTGGCCGAGCGGACCCGGATGGCCGGGCTCGCTGTGGTCGTGCGGGTCGAGATGCTCGCCGTCACCCTCGTCGCTCTCCATCCGGCTCTCGGAACAGGCCCGGCAGAGCAGCCGTACGGATGACGACCAGTCCTCGGCGGCGAACCCGGCATCGGACGCCAGCTGCTCCAGAGCGTCCCGGTCCGCCTCCGTGGCAGCTTCGAGGAGCACCACCCAGGTGGGTACGGGGGACGGCGCCCAGAGCTCGATCTCGTCGAACACGGGGTACGAGGGGCCGGCCGCGGTGACCCGCTCGCCGTGCGGCACCCCGTCGTGCAGGACGACCTCGCCCCAGCGCCGCCCGGAGGAGGGCAGCGGGATCGACAGCACTTCCATCCGGGCCGGGTCCAGCCTGCGGCCCCAGACGACCTCGGCCTCGCCCTCGGGCGACAGCCGCACGGCCGCGCTGCCCAGCTCCATACCGACCGGCTCACTGTTGGCCGCCGAGGTGTGCTGGCCGGCGCCGGGCACCTTCAGGCCGTACGCCTGCCAGGCGCGGCGGGCCAGGGGCCAGTCCTGCAGGGCGGTGGCGGCGATCCCGACGTTCCACCAGTCGGGGGCGCCGGACTCCTTGTCGAGGAGCGCGACGGCGCGCAGCCCAGCCGCTCTCGCCTGCTCCCAGTCATGCCGGAATTTGTGCAGCAGCGCCAGGTTGAACCATGACTCGGAGAGCCAGGGTTCCAGGTCCGCCGCCCGTGTCAGCAGTGCGCCCGCGTCCTCGTACCGGCCGTCGCCGATCAGCGTGAACGCGCGGTCCGTGGCCTGCCGCCAAGAGGCGGAGGGCCGATGCCGTACCTTCCCGAAGATCCTCACGATTCCCGCCTGTCCCGACTGGACACCCTCGTTCTTGCGCTCTCCTTCGCATCCAACCATGCCTGGCAGGACGCCCGCTCATTACCCATGGGTTACCCAGGTGGGACGGGGGTCAGGCCGCCCCGGGCCAGGACCCTGGCAAGCGATTCGACCACCTCCGGCTGGTAGTCGTGGGCGGTCCCGAGCCGGAGCCGTTCCAGAGCGCCGAGCGGGCCGCTGAGACCTTCCCCGCACAGGTCGTCGTATGCGTTGACGGCGCGGACGATCCGGGCGGGCAGCGGCTGCTCGCGGTACGGGTCGGCCTGCCGCTCCACCACGACGGCGATCTCGGAGTCCACGCCGGTCTGCCGGACCACGGCCCCGCCCAGCAGCGCGATCCGGCGCTGCTCCGCGGCGGGCAGCGGGGCGGTCGCCCCGTCGGGCACGGGGTCGACAAGGGAGAGCTGACCGATGTCGTGCATCAGGGCGGCGTACTCCAGCACGGTGAGCTCGGCCCCGGAGAACCCCAGCTCCCGGCCGACGGCCGTACAGAGGACCGCCACCCTGCGGGCATGCCCGTGGGGGGTGTAGCCGGCGATCTCGGTGGACCGGGCGAGCGAGGCGATGGTCTGCCGGTAGGTGGTGCGCACCGCGACGAACCTGCGGAACGACACCTGGGTCAGCAGCAGCGGTACGCAGAGCACGGGCAGCGCCCACAGCCCGGCGACGGCGACCCCGAGCGCCATCACCGCACCGGTCGCACAGACCGCCGAACCGATGCCGAGGAGGGCGCGCAGCTCGTCGCGGAGCAGCGGCCCGTACGGGATGGAGGTGCCGCCCCTGCTCCTGAAGCCGTGGGGGAAGGTGCCGGAGCGCAGCAGCAGGGCGCCGAGCACGGCGTCGCACAGGGCGGTGAGCCCGAGCAGGACGAGAAGGAAGAGCGCGAAGAACGGGCCGTCGCCGAACCAGTCGGCGGTCCGGCCGGAGTTGTAGAGCGGCTGGAAGCACACGGCGGCGAACGAGACGGTGATGATCCGCCGGGCGAGCTGGTCGGCGGTGGGCCCGCTGCCGCGCGCCACATGGGGCACGGCAGCGACAAGCTGCGCGGCGACCAGGACGGCGATGACCTGGAGGAGCCCGTGAGTGGTGGGTTGCCCGCCACTGCGGCCGAGCAGGGCGTACGCGAGCGCGCCGGCGGCCCCGAGCGGCGCGGGCTCCCGCTCCCCGGGCAGCGCACCCCAGCGGGCGAGCTCGCCGACGGTGATGAGCACCCCGAAGGCAAGGGCATGCCCGGGTTCATGAACTCCGTGCCAGAGAGTGTGGGCCAGCCCCCCGAGGGCAAGCACAACGGCACCGCCACGGACGGCAGCGACGGCGCCGGTCACCGGGGACGTTCCGCGGCACCGTCGAGCCCGTCCGCACCACCAAGCCCGTCCGCACCACCAAACCTGTCCGGCGGCCGAGGACGAGACGCCTGCGGGACGAACCCGGCGCCCGCACCCGGCGACGGAACTGCCTCGTCCGCCGTCACCGCCACCGCCTCCGCAGCCCACCCGCACCGCTCCACCACCCGCGCCAGCGCCCGCACCATCTGCGGATCGAACTGCGTCCCCGCACAGCGCTTCAGCTCCTCCACCGCTACCGGCACCGGCCGTCCCCTGCGGTACGACCGCGTCGACGTCATCGCGTCGAAGGCGTCGGCCACCGCGACGACCCGTGCGAACTCGGGAATCTCCCGCCCGCTCAGCCCGTAGGGGTAGCCGCTGCCGTCGAGCCGCTCGTGATGGTGCAGGATCGCCGCCCGCGCCTCGCCCAGGAAGCCGATGCCCCGGACGATCTCGTGGCCGTACTCCGGGTGCAGCTCGATCACGCGCCGTTCCTCCGGGGTGAGCGGCCCGTCCTTGCGCAGCACCCGGGTCGGCACGCCGAGCTTGCCGACGTCGTGCAGGATCCCGGCGAACCGGAGCACTTCGAGCCGGTCCTCCGCCATGCCCAGCTCCCTGGCGATCAGCACGGAGGCCAGCCCGACGCGCTCGCTGTGCCCCCGGGTGTAGGTGTCCTTGATGTCGACAGCCTGCACCAGCGCCCGGATGGTGGCGCGGTGTGCTGCCTGCTGGCGGTGGTACTGGGAGAAGACCCAGCAGGAGATGTACATCGGCAGCAGGACGAAGAGCGCCGACAGCGGCCCGTACGAGCTGCGCCACAGCAGGGCCATCATCAGTCCGGCGAGCCCGTGCACCAGGTGCGGTCCGAGCGAGCTCGGCAGCAGCCCGCACCAGGCGCGCCGGACGGGCAGCCGTTCGGCCGCGGCCAGGATCGAGCCGTCCAGGGCGGTCAGGACGAGGCTGAAGGCCAGCGCGGCAACGCAGGCGGGCAGGACGGCGTACGGGAAGTCGGGCAGCAGGCCGGGGCCGGGCCCGCCGAGCGTGGCGCCGCCGCCGAGCAGACCGTGGACGGTCGACGCCACCCAGACAGTGATCACCAACTGGGCCGTGCGCCAGACGCGGCGGGCCGCGACGGGCGCGTTCTCCACCCGGCCGACGAGTGAGCCGGGGATCGCGACCAGCGCCGCGGCAGCAGGCGGCAGCAGGAACGCCGCCGCGAGCAGCACCGGAAAGAACGATCCGGCACCGATCGGCACGGAGCTACCGGAGAACGGGCGGCGTCCGGGCAGTTCACAGGCCAGATAGAGCCCGGTGAGCAGACCGACGGTGCCCTGGGGCACCCCCGTACCGCCGGGCGGCAGCGCGGGCCGCACACAGAGGACAGCGCAGACCGCGGCGGCCAGAATGACCGCGCGCGCCGCAGCCCCGGTGCCTCCCACCCGCCCTGCCCGCCCCCACTAGGTCAATGGAGGCGCCACGCTAGCGAGTTGGGCACTCGGTCGAGCATGGTTGAGCCCGATTAGCACGTTCGGGTGAAGTGCATACGTTGGCGGTGGTACGGGTAAGGGCGTGCCGCGGCAGTCGCGGCACGCCCTCAGCGTGCAGAAAAGGCCCCCGTCCTCAGGGGTGGCCGCCGGTCACTCCGTGGCGGCGGTCGGCAGCTCGGCCACCACGTCCTGGTCCGGCACGGCCTGCCCGGAGCGGATCAGATCGATTCGGCCCATCACCTTGGAGCGCAGGTCGGCCGGCACGTCGTCGTGACCGCAGCAGCGCTTGACCAGCTTCTTCACCGCCTGCTCCAGCCCGTACTTCTCCAGGCACGGGGAGCACTCCTCAAAGTGCACCTCGAACTTGCTGCAGTCGCTGTCGGGCATCTCATGGTCGAGAAACTCGTAGAGATGATCGAGGACCTCTGAGCAGTCTGTCTCGTGCGGCTCTCCGCAGCTCATGAGCCCGAGCCTTTCCGATCGTCCGACTCTCCGGCACCGGCCGGGACGAGCCCGCGTTCACGGGCGTAGTCCTCCAGCATGCCGCGCAGTTGGCGGCGGCCCCGGTGCAGTCGGGACATCACCGTACCGATGGGAGTCCCCATGATGTCCGCGATCTCCTTGTAGGCAAAGCCCTCTACATCGGCGAGATATACCGCGATGCGGAACTCTTCGGGGATCGCCTGCAGCGCGGACTTCACGTCCGAGTCCGGCAGGTGATCGAGCGCCTGCGACTCGGCGGAGCGCAGACCTGTGGACATGTGCGACTCGGCGCGCGCCAGCTGCCAGTCCTCGATCTCCTCGGCGGCACTGCGCTGGGGTTCGCGCTGCTTCTTGCGGTACGAGTTGATGAACGTATTGGTGAGGATGCGGTACATCCACGCCTTGAGGTTCGTCCCCTCGCGGAACTGGTGGAAGGAGCCGTACGCCTTCGCATACGTCTCCTGAACCAGGTCCTCGGCGTCTGCGGGATTGCGCGTCATGCGCAGCGCTGCCGAGTACATCTGGTCGAGGAAACCGAGGGCGTCCCGCTCGAAGCGCGCATTGCGCTCGGCGGTCGTCTCCTCCGCGCGGCCGTCGTCGGTCCCTGTGTCGGTACCGGTGACCGGACCCACCTCCTCCAACGCTGTGGCGGTTCCGAGACCGGACCCGCTCGAATCGGAGAATAGTCGACCTTGCTTCGACGCGGGCTGTCGTTCCGATCCGCTCCGTGCCCGCCCGGGTGTGGTCTTCGCCGCGTGCAGCACCGTCCACTCCAGGTCAGCGGCGTTCGAGCGGCGCGGGCAGATGGTCGAACCCATGCGACGGACTCCCTCTCCACGTACGACGTTGATGTACCGATGTCCCCAACAACAGTGGTCCCCGACGCAACATTCCCGGGGTGCGCCGGGTCGTCCGCGGGTGTGATCCGATCCACCTGGGGATGTGCGGGCCTGCGTTACGGGAGTCGGTCCAGCCATTCCGTCACGGCGGCGGTGAGGAGTTCCATCGCCCGGTCCTCGGTCAGTCCGGACTTCTTCGGTACGGCAAAGCCGTGGTCCCCGTACGGCACCTCGGCGATCTCGTACTCCCCCGGGGGGAATTCGGCCGGCCGCCCGAACGGGTCATGGCCGCCCTGCACGACGAGCGTGGGCACGCCCGCGCCGAGCAGTTCGTCCTTGCGGGACTTCTCCGGCCTGCCCGGCGGGTGCAGCGGGAAGCTGAGCGCGAGGACGGCGAGCGCGCCGAGCTCGGCCGCCGTGCGGCAGGCCACCCGCGCGCCCGCGCTGCGTCCGCCGGCCACGACGGGCAGCCCGGGGGCGGTGAGAGCGGGCCACAGGTCGCGCCAGCCGGTGTCCAGGGTCTTCGGGGCGGGCGCGAGCTTCTTCCCGGCGACCCGCCACGGCTGCTCCACCAGGGCGACGGTCACGCCGCGTGCGGGCAGGGCGGCGGCCAGTGCCTGGAGGTCGCGGGTCTCGATGCCGCCGCCGGCGCCGTGACTGACGGCGAGCACCAGGCGGGGTCTGCGCGCGGGCAGCCAGGTGATCCGGGCGGGCCCGGTGGCGGTGTCGACCGTCTCGGTCGTCGGGGCTGTCTCTCTACGGCTCACAGCGCCCATCCTGCCCGGTCAGAAGAGCGTGCCGACCTCCGGCGCGGTCAGTTCCTCCAGGAGCTCGGGCCCGTTGTTGCGCACATTACTGACGGCCGTGGCCACCGGGTACGCCCGCATCAGTCCGCCGGGCGGCGGTTCCAGCAGCGCCCGCAGTTCCCCGATGTCGGTGCGCGAGGAGTCCAGCCAGGCGTCCCAGCGGTCCGGGGTCAGCATCAGCGGCATCCGGGGGTGGATGTCGGCGAGCGCGCCCGGGCCCTCGGCGGGGGCGACGGCGAGCGGGGTGGTCTCCGCCTCGGTGGTGATCACGGAGCAGGTCACCCACCAGGCCTGCGGGTGGTCGTCCGGCAGCGTCCGGTCACGCCAGAACTCGTACAGTCCGGCCATCGCGAAGACCGATCCGTCGGCGGGCGTCACGAAGTACGGCTGCTTCCGCGGCCGCTTCTTCTTCCCCTTCTCCTCCAGCTGCCGCTCGTCGGCGGCGGTGGCCCACTCGTAGTAGCCGTCGGCGGGCAGGATGCAGCGGCGCGAGACGAAGGGGCGGCGGAAGGACGGCTTCTCGTGGACGGTCTCCGCCCGGGCGTTGATCATCCGGGCTCCGCCCTCGGGCGACTTGGCCCACGAGGGGACGAGTCCCCACTTCAGCGCGCGCAGCTGGCGAACCGGGCGTTGATCATCCGCGTCTTTCACGGGACGTTCCAGTACGGCGTAGACCTCTTTGGTCGGCGCCACGTTGTAGTCGGGCTCCAGTGTCTCCGCCGGTTCCCATTTCTCGACGCCGAAGAGTCCGGTCAGATCCTCGGGCCGCCGACTCGCTGCATACCGTCCGCACATAAGTGCCAGACTGCCACGACCCACCGATACAACCGCAAGGAGCCGCCCGCACATGGACAGCACCGAACTGGGCAATCTGTGGGATCGCGTCTTCGGTACCCAGCCCGCACCCGAGCAGTGGCTGGTGGTCGTGACGGCCACGGTCGCGCTCATCGCCGTCGTGCCGAACGTCCTGTGGCACCTCTCGCGCAACGCGATCACCATCGCCCACGAGGGCGGGCACGGGCTGATCGCCCTGGTCAGCGGGCGCAGGCTGGAAGGCATCCGGCTGCACTCGGACACCAGCGGGCTGACCGTCAGCCGCGGCAGGCCCACCGGCATCGGGATGACCCTCACCGCGGCGGCGGGCTACACCGCGCCACCGCTGCTGGGACTCGGCGGTGCCTGGCTGCTCGCGAACGGCCGGATCACGCTGCTGCTGTGGGTGTCGACGGCGCTGCTCGCAGTGATGCTGGTGATGATCCGCAATCTGTACGGGGCGCTCACGGTGATCTTCACCGGTACGGCGTTCCTGCTGGTGTCCTGGCTGGCTTCACCCGCGGTGCAGTCGCTGTTCGGGTACACCGTGGTCTGGTTCCTGCTGCTCGGGGGCGTACGTCCGGCGTTCGAGCTGCAGTCGAAGCGGCGGCGCGGCGGGGCGCCGGACTCGGACGCGGACCAGCTGTCCCGGCTCACGGACGTGCCGGCCGTGCTGTGGCTGTGCTTTTTCCATGCGGTGTCGATCTGCTCACTGATCGGCGGCGGCCGCTGGATGCTCGGCCGGTGAGGGACGACAGCCTGCGGCGACGCCTACCATGCTTCTATTACGCCCCGGTTTCGGCCAATTTGATCAAGATCCGGGATTGCGGCGAGCCACTAAAGTGAGGTCCATGACCGAAAGTCCCGTGCACCCCGCCCTCTGGCCCGCCCCTCACGCGAGCGGGGCCGTCGACGCGACCGTCACCGTGCCCGGATCGAAATCGGTCACCAACCGGGCGCTGGTCCTGGCCGCCCTCGCCGCCGAGCCGGGCTGGCTGCGCCGCCCGCTGCGCTCCCGCGACACCTTGCTGATGGCGCAGGCGCTGCGTGCGATGGGCGTCGGCATCGAGGAGGGCGTCGGCCCGGACGGCTCCGGCGAGGCCTGGCGGGTCATTCCGGCCGGGCTGCACGGCCCCACCACGGTCGACGTCGGCAACGCCGGGACGGTGATGCGTTTCCTGCCGCCGGTCGCCGCCCTCGCCGACGGTCCGATCCGCTTCGACGGCGACCCGCGTGCGTACGAGCGGCCGCTGACCGGCGTGATCGACGCGCTGCGGGTGCTCGGCGCCCGGATCGACGACGACGGGCGCGGTTCGCTGCCGATGACCGTGCACGGCGGCGGGGCGCTGGACGGCGGCCCGGTGGCGATCGACGCCTCCTCGTCGTCCCAGTTCGTCTCGGCGCTACTGCTGTCGGCACCGCGTTTCAACCAGGGCGTGGAGGTACGCCACACCGGTTCCCGGCTGCCTTCGATGCCGCACATCCGGATGACGGTCGACATGCTGCGGGCCGTCGGCGCCCAGGTCGACGAGCCGGAGACGGGCGGCGAGCCGAATGTCTGGCGGGTGTCCCCGTCGGCGCTGCTCGGCCGCGACCTGACGGTCGAGCCGGATCTCTCCAACGCCCAGCCCTTCCTCGCGGCGGCGCTGGTCACCGGTGGCCGGGTGACGATCCCGGACTGGCCGGAGCACACCACCCAGCCGGGTGACACGCTGCGCGAGATCTTCACCACGATGGGCGGCAGCTGTGAACTGACCGAACGCGGTCTGACATTCACCGGATCGGGGCGTATCCACGGCATCGACGTGGACCTCGGCGAGGTCGGCGAACTGACCCCCGGCATCGCTGCGGTCGCGGCCCTCGCCGACTCCCCCTCCACACTGAGCGGTGTCGCACATCTGCGGCTGCACGAGACGGACCGGCTGGCCGCGCTCACCAAGGAGATCAACGAGCTCGGCGGCAACGTCACCGAGACCGCCGACGGGCTGCACATCGAGCCGCGCCCGCTGCACGGCGGTACCTTCCATACGTACGACGACCACCGGATGGCAACCGCTGGGTCGATCATCGGCCTTGCCGTCCCCGGAGTGGAGATCGAGAACGTGGCGACAACCGCCAAGACCCTGCCGAATTTCCCGCAGATGTGGACCCGAATGCTCGGGGCCTGAATCATGCGTCGCTACGGCAAGAACCTCGACGAGGACGACATCCGGTTCCGCCCCAACCCGAAGGGCAACCGGCCTCGTACACATACCCGCCCGAAGCACGAGGACGCCGAGGAAGGCATGGTCCTCACCGTGGACCGCGGCCGCCTGACGTGCCTCGTCGACGGCCGTACGGTCATGGCGATGAAGGCCCGGGAACTGGGCCGGAAGGCCGCGGTGGTCGGCGACACCGTCTCGATCGTCGGAGATCTGTCCGGCGACAAGGACACCCTCGCGCGCATCGTCCGGATCGGTGAGCGCCGCTCGGTGCTGCGGCGGACGGCGGACGACGACGATCCGTACGAGCGGGTGGTCGTCGCCAACGCCGACCAGCTGGCGATCGTCACCGCGCTCGCGGATCCGGAGCCCCGCCCGCGGATGATCGACCGCTGTCTGGTGGCGGCGTACGACGGCGGACTCTCCCCGCTCCTGGTCCTGACCAAGTCCGACCTCGCATCGCCGGACAAGCTCCTGGAGGCGTACACCCCCCTGGGGGTCCCGTACATCGTCACCAGCCGCGAGGAGCTGGAGAACGGCGACGCGGCGGACCGGGTGCGCGAGCAGCTGAACGACCGGGTGACCGCCTTTGTCGGGCATTCCGGCGTCGGGAAAACCACCCTGGTCAACGCCCTCGTGCCGAAGGACCGGCGGCGTACGACGGGCGTCGTCAACGCGGTCACGGGCCGCGGCCGTCACACCACCACCTCGGCGCTCGCGCTGCCGCTGCCGGACGGGCGCGGCTGGGTGGTCGACACCCCCGGGGTGCGCTCCTTCGGGCTGAACCACATCGACCACTCGCGGGTCATCCACGCGTTCCCCGACCTGGAGCCGGGCACCGAGGACTGCCCCCGCGGTTGCACCCATGACGCCACCCAACCGGAATGCGCGCTGGGCGCCTGGGTCGCCGCCGGGCACGCCGATCCGGCACGGCTGGACTCCCTGCACCGGCTGCTGGCCACCCGGGAGCGCCGCGAGGGCGACTGATCCGGGTACGTTTGCGACCTGCTGCTGACGGTAAGTGCATAATCGCGCTCAGCGGGACGGAGCAGTCACCGACGTGGGAGGGCACTGACGATGGCGTGGCTGCTGGTCGTGGTCGCAGGACTTCTGGAGACCGGCTTCGCCGTCTGTCTGAAGCTGTCCCACGGCTTCACCCGGCTCTGGCCGACCATCGCGTTCTGCATCTTCGCGCTCGGCAGCTTCGGTCTGCTGACGCTCTCCTTGAAGAAGCTCGACGTGGGGCCCGCCTACGCCGTCTGGACCGGCATCGGTGCAGCAGGCACCGCGATCTACGGCATGGTCTTCCTTGACGATGTGGTCTCCACCCTCAAGCTGGTGTCGATCTCGCTGGTGATCCTGGGTGTGATCGGACTGCAGCTGTCGGGCTCGTCCCACTGACAGTGACAGGCGGCACTGTGCCCGGCCGCTTCCACGGCCGGGCACCTGGCGCCCGCGGCGCTCGCGCTCCGGGGCGCCGGTGGCCCGCCCGTCACGCCGCGGGCCACCGCTCCACCACCTCGCGCACCAGCGGCGCCGCGTCCGTGGGGAGGGCGGACGCGGCGACCGCGTACGAGAGCGCGAGCCGCATCGCGACCTCGCAGGTCGTGGCCAGTGTCGCCGATTCGCGCGGCGGGCGCCCCTCGTCCAGCGCGGCCACCGCGCGGTCGCGCACCAGACCGAGCAGTTCGACGGGGGTCGGCGGTCCGGCATCGGCCCGCCGCTGCGCCGGTACGGACGAACCGGCCGGCGCCGCCAGGCGTACGGGACGGGGTAATCGCTCGCTCCAGCAACCCGTGAGCAACGCCCTGACCAGGGCATTCGTACGCGCCGCCCGCACCGTCCAAGCGGCGGTCGCGGCCAGCCTGTCCCCCGTGCCGCCAGGCGATCCCAGCGCCCGTTCGACACCTGCGAGATAGCCGTCGGCAGCGCGCCGGACCAGGGCCCGGGCCAGGCCGTCCTTGCTGCCGAACTCGTTGTAGAGGGTCTGCCGGGAGACTCCGGCGGCGGACGCGACATCGACCATCCGCACGGTCGGCCAGGGCCGGGTGGTGAGCGCCGAGAGGGCGGCGTCCAGCAATGCTTCGCGCGCTGTCGGCATCGTCGCCTCCCACGCCAGGGACTCTGCGGTTCAGAGTTGACGCGCCACTGGGCACTGTCAAGACTTCGAGCAGCCTCCGGGGCCGTGTAGCCCTGTTCACCTGCGGTCGATACTGTGACGACATGCCCGATTACCACGATGATCTGCGCCTCGCCCACGTGCTGGCGGACGCCGCCGACGCGGCGACGATGGACCGGTTCAAGGCTCTGGACCTGAAGGTCGAGACCAAGCCGGACATGACGCCGGTGAGCGAGGCCGACAAGGCCGCCGAGGAACTGATCCGCGGCCACCTCCATCGGGCACGTCCGCGCGATGCGATCCTCGGCGAGGAGTACGGGATCGAGGGCACCGGTCCGCGCCGCTGGGTCATCGACCCGATCGACGGCACCAAGAACTACGTCCGCGGTGTCCCGGTCTGGGCGACCCTGATCTCGCTGATGGAGGCGGGCGAGAACGGGTTCCAGCCGGTGGTCGGTGTCGTGTCGGCACCCGCGCTGGGCCGCCGCTGGTGGGCGGCGAAGGGCGCGGGGGCGTACTCAGGCCGCAGCCTCACCTCCGCGACCCGGCTGCACGTCTCGAAGGTCGAGCGGATCGCGGACGCCTCGTTCGCGTACGCCTCGATGACCGGCTGGGAGGAGCAGGGCCGGCTCGACGGCTTCATGGACCTGACGCGGGCCTGCTGGCGTACGCGTGGGTACGGCGACTTCTGGCCGTACATGATGGTCGCCGAGGGTTCCGTCGACATCTGCGCGGAGCCGGAGCTCTCGCTCTGGGACATGGCAGCGAACGCGATCATCGTCCAGGAGGCGGGGGGCCGGTTCACCAGCCTGGACGGAGTCTCCGGTCCGGGCGGCGGAAACGCGGCGGCCTCGAACGGCCTGCTCCACCACGAGCTGCTGGGATATCTCAACCAGCGCTACTGATCCCGGGCCGTCACGAGGCGTGCGGACTCCGAGGGGCGTGTGGTGCACTTCCGCGCGCCCCTCGAATGATCTCCACGCACCCCTTGTTGGACTCCCCCTAAGGATGCAACGCTGAGAGTCCCCCACTTGTGAACTTGTGAATCGGCTCACGCAGTCGCTTCACGAAGGAGGTGGCTCCCTTCATGCTCGTCCGTGACGCCATGAGCACGATGGTCCTCACTATCGGCCCCACCCATACGCTCCGCCAGGCGGCCCAACTGATGTCGGCACGCCGCATCGGGGCGGCAGTTGTCCTCGACCGGGACACCAGCGGGATCGGCATCCTCACCGAGCGCGACATCCTGAACTCGGTCGGCTCCGGCCAGAACCCCGATACCGAGACCGCGTCCACCCACACCACCAACGATGTGGTCTTCGCCGCGCCCAGCTGGACCCTGGAAGAGGCCGCGGAGGCCATGACACACGGCGGATTCCGTCATCTGATCGTGCTGGACGACCACGGGCCCGTCGGCATCGTCTCGGTCCGCGACATCATCCGCTGCTGGGCACCGGCCCGGCGTCACCCGGTGGAGCTGGTCGGCTGAGCACCCCCACGTACGTACGGCCGATGGGCCTGTCCCCCTCGGTGAAGAGGGACAGTCCCATCGTCGGCCGGAGAGCCGGTACACGGCGGATACTCCAGTGCCGGGAGGGGCACTAGGCGCGCAGGCCCTGGACCGCCGCTTCGAGTCGCTTGCCGAAGTCGCCGTCGGCCTGACGGAAGTTGTTGATCGCGCGCTCGGCGATGTCGTCGCGCGAGACCTTGGCGATGAACCCGGCGAGGTTGTCGATCAGGCGCGCCTTCTCGTCCTCGGAGTAGAGCCGGTAGAGGTTTCCGGCCTGCACGAAGTCGTTGTCCTCGGCGTGGCTCGGGGCCTCGTGCGTACCGATCTCACCGGTGACCGTGGTGGGCTCCCACAGCGGACGGTCGGTCTGGACCGGACCGCCGAAGCTGTTGGGCTCGTAGTTCTTCGCACCCTTGTGGCGGCCGTCGTACAGGTAGCCGTCCCGGCTGTTCGTCCGAGCCTCGGTGGCGTGCGGACGGTTCACCGGCAGGTGGTCGGCGTTGATGCCGACGCGGTACCGGTGGGCGTCGCCGTACGCGAAGAGGCGGCCCTGGAGCATCTTGTCCGGGGACGGACCGATTCCCGGCACGAAGTGCGCGGGGCTGAAGATCGACTGCTCGGTCTCCGCAAAGATGTTCTCCGGGTTGCGGTTGAGCTCCAGCTTCCCGATCTCGATCGGCGGGTAGTCCGCGTGCGGCCACACCTTGGTGAGGTCGAACGGGTTGAAGCGGTAGGTGGCCGCCTCGGACGCGGGCATGATCTGGACCTGCACGGTCCAGGACGGGAAGTCGCCGCGCTCGATCGCCTCGCGGAGATCGCGCTGGTGGCTGTCCGGGTCCTCGCCGGCGAGCTTGTTCGCCTCGGCCTGGGTGAGGTTCTTGATGCCCTGGTCGGTCTTGAAGTGGTACTTGACCCAGAAGACCTCGCCTGCCTCGTTGTTCCACTGATAGGTGTGCGAGCCGTACCCGTTCATGTGACGCAGCGTGGCCGGGATGCCGCGGTCACCGAAGAGCCAGGTCACCTGGTGGGTGGACTCGGGCGACAGACCCCAGAAGTCCCAGACGTTGTCCGCCTCCTGCGAGCCGGTGTACGGGTCGCGCTTCTGGGTGTGGATGAAGTCCGGGAACTTGATGGCGTCCTTGATGAAGAACACCGGGGTGTTGTTGCCGACGAGGTCGTAGTTGCCCTCTTCGGTGTAGAACTTCAGCGCGAAGCCGCGGGGGTCACGCACCGCGTCGGCGGAGCCGAGGTTGCCCGCGACGGTGGAGAAACGCAGGAACGTCTCGGTCTGCTTGCCGACCTCGGAGAGGAACTTCGCCCGCGTCCACTGCGAGACGTCGCGGGTCAGCGTGAACGTGCCGTACGCACCGGCGCCGCGGGCGTGCACGATGCGCTCCGGAATGCGCTCGCGGTTGAAATGCGCGAGCTTCTCCAGCAGCGACTGGTCCTGCACCAGGACCGGACCGCCGACGCCCGCGGTCTGACTGTTCTGGTTGTCGGCGACCGGCGCGCCGGCCTCCGTGGTGAGCGGTCCCTGCGTCACGTGCGCCTCCTGCGTCATTCCTGCACATCCGTCATGTCCTGATGTCCGCACAGCCTGTCCCTTGGCGTATGCCGGTCCCGATCCTACAATGGACTAAGTCCAAGTCAAGTGAATATCTAAAGTCACACCCGTTCGGGACCAGGGTCCCCTCACTGTTAGGCTTGTTTCCATGAGTGACCTGTTGGAACGGCTCCGCGGACGCGGCTGGCGCATGACTGCGCAGCGGCGTGTCGTGGCCGAAGTCCTCGACGGGGACCATGTGCACCTGACGGCCGACGAGGTCCATGCCCGGGCCGTCGCCAAGCTGCCGGAGATCTCCCGTGCCACCGTCTACAACACGCTCGGCGAGATGGTGACCCTCGGCGAGGTCATCGAGGTCTCCACGGATCGCCGCGCGAAGCGGTACGACCCGAACGCGCACCGCCCCCACCACCACCTGGTCTGCGCCCGCTGCGGCGCCATCCGTGACGTACACCCGGCGGGCGATCCGCTGGCGGACCTGCCGGCCGACGAGCGCTTCGGCTTCACGGTCTCCGACGTCGAGGTGACGTACCGCGGCATCTGCCCGAACTGCGCGGCAACGGCCTGAGACGCCGCGAAAGGCCCGGTGCGAGCGACACTCGCACCGGGCCTTTCGCATGCCGCCGCCCCAGGGCCTGGGCGCCGGACCGCACCTGGTGCCGACGATGAGATCGACGGGGCGACGCTGCGGTCGACTCCGTCGATGCGAATGGACTGGGAGATCCGGGAGGGCACGACGGACCGCCTGCAGCAGGCATACCACGATGCGGGCGTCTCGGCGGGCAAGCCGGTACCGGAGGAGAAAATCGTCGACCGGGCGATGTACGGGGAGGCGGTGGGCCACACGCTCTGAGGCGATGGCCTCGGACATGAACAGAGGGCCGGATCCCTGTAAAAGGATCCGGCCCTCTGCCTTCAGTAGCGGGGACAGGATTTGAACCTGCGACCTCTGGGTTATGAGCCCAGCGAGCTACCGAGCTGCTCCACCCCGCGTCGATGAACACAACATTACGTGACGCCCCCGACCAGCGCAAATCCGTTTCTGCGGGGTGGCGCGGCGGCCCGCGGAGACTCGGCGTACCGGCCCGCACAGGGGGCCGGGGGCTCGGGGAAGGATCGCGGGTGACGGGGCTGACCGTGGCACGGCGCCGGGCCCGCCGGCACATCCCCGTGGCACGGCGCCGGGCCCGCCGGCACATCCCCGTGGCATGCAGCATGCCCGGCGACCCTGCACCGGCTCGGACGGGTGGGGCGCCAGGGCCGGCGCCACGCTCCGTACCGTGCCCCTGGTGCTTCCCCTACGCGGTCAGCTCCTGGTGCAGTGCCTCGCGCAGCCGCGCTGCCCGCTCGGCGACCTCCGCCGGGCCCAGCTCGACTGCCCGTGCGCACCAGCGCTGCCCCTCGGTGAGTTCGCCGCGGCGGGCGGCGAGCAGGGCGAGGCGCAGCGCGGCCCGCCCGTGCCCGTCGTTCGCGGCGCGGCTCCACCACAACGCGGCCTCGCGCTCGCTGCCCTCGCGGGCGAGGAGCAGCCCGAGGTTGAAGGCCCCGTTGCGGCTGCCCGCCTCGGCCGCCTCGCGGTACCAGCGGGCGGCACTGTCCACATCGCCGCGAGCGGCGGCGAGCATGCCGACGCGCACCTGGGCACGGCGGTGCCCCTGCTCGGCGGCCCGCTCGTACCACTCCTCGCACTCGGTCTTCTCCGGCATCGGCTCGCCGAGCGCGGGCGGTCCCGGCGGCGGCTGCCGCGAGTCCAGCACCCCGGCCAGCCGGAAGGCGGCCTCGGCGCTGCCGCCACCCGCGGCGCAGCGGAGATGACGCTCGGCCTCCTGCTCCTCGCCGTGGTGCAGCAGCGCCATGCCGACCTGGAGCGCCGCCTCCGTGTGCCCGGCGGCGGCGGCCCGCTCGTACCAGCTGAGCGCTGCCCGGTCCTCGTCGCGCCCTGCGTGCAGGATGCCGAGGTTGAAGGCGGCGTCGACGCTGCCCGCCTCGGCGGCTTTGGAGAACCAGGGCTCCGCACCGGTCGCGTCCCCCGCCTGGAGCAGGAGTACGGCCAGTGCGTTGGCGGCCTCGCGATGACCGGCGTATGCGGCACGGCGGTACCACTGCTCGGCCTGCGGCGTACGGTCCTGGGCAGCGCAGAGCAGTCCGAGGTTGTACGCGCCGTTGACGTCGCCCGCGTCCATGGCGGCGCGGTACCAGCGCTCGGCGGTCTGCTGCTCGCCGCGGGCGGCGTGCAGGGCGCCCAGGGCGTTGGCGGCGTTGCCGTCACCGTCCTGGGCGGCGCGCAGCCACCACACGGCGGCGCTCTCCTCGTCGCCCGCATCGCGCAGCAGGAATCCGAGCGCGCAGGCGGCCCGCGCCTCGCCGTCCTTGGCGGAGGTGAGGTACCAGCGGCCGGCCTCCTTGAGCTCGCCGCGCCGTTCGAGGATGGCGCCGAGATGCAGGGCGGCGCGACGGTGTCCGCGCGCCGCGGCCTGCCGGTACCACTGCTCGGCCCCACCGACCTGCCCGGTGGCGGAACCGGCCACGGGTCCGTCGTCCTTGCGCGCGGCGGCCCCACCCGCGTTACGTGTACTGGTCACGGGACCACCGGCCGCACCCGGACCGGACCCCATGCCCATCCCGAGCCCCACGTCCGCTCCGGGACGGCCGAACGCGTCGTGCGGGTCGTCCGCGGCCCTGCGCTCCAGGGCGCGTGCCAGGCGGTAAGCGGCCTCCCGGTGGCCCTGCTCGGCGGCGGTACGCAACCAGCGCTCGGCGCCGACGTCGCTGCGATGTTCCAGCAGGTCGGCAAGGGCGTACGCGCCCAGCGCATGGCCCTGCTCGGCGGACTGGCGCAGCCAGTACTCGGCGCCGGGCTCGTCGCCGCGCTCGCGGTAGTGGCGGCCCAGGGCGTGCGCGGCGGCGGCGGAACCGGCGACGGCGGCGATACGCCACCAGCCGGCCGCCTCGTCGGCATAGCCGCGCTGGTGGAGGAGAACACCCAGGTTGTTGGCGGCAGCCCGGTCGCCGTCGGCCGTGGCTCCCCGCAGATAGGGCTCGGCGCCGTTCAGATCACCACGGCGCAGCAGCAGTGCGCCGAGGACGCTCATGGACACGGTGTCCCCGGCGTCGGCGGCGCGGCGGTGCCGCGCTTCGGTCTCGGCGCTCTCCGTACTCTCGGCCTCGCCGGAAGCCGCCACGGTCCCGGCGTTCTCAACGGTCACGGCGTTACCCGCAGCGTCAGCGACAAAAGCCGCGTCCGTCACGTTTTCCATCCCATGGACGTGCCGCTGCACAAACCGCCCTGTTTCCAACAGAGTTGCCCTGTCCCCCATAAATACCATCGTCCCACCACCTGCAACCCGCGTACACCTGGTATACCGCGGCCAGTGAGGTCACTTCAGCGTTTTGTCGACATGCCCACAGAGAGATAAGTCAAACACGTCCGGACCCAACTCGTGCCCTGCGAACCGCACTTCACGCCCACCACATGGGAAGGTTTCACGGCACGACGAAGGCCCGGATCCTCGAAAGAATCCGGGCCTTCGTCTTTCAGTAGCGGGGACAGGATTTGAACCTGCGACCTCTGGGTTATGAGCCCAGCGAGCTACCGAGCTGCTCCACCCCGCGTCGTTGTGTTCAAACCGTACCACGACGCGGGGTGGGGCTTTACCGGCAGCTGCTCAGCTGCCCTTGTCCGCCTTGGGCGCGGCCGCCGCCGCACGCTTCAGCGCGTCCTGCAGATCGGCCTGGGCCTTGCCGTAGGCGGTCCAGTCCTGCTTCTTCAGGGCTGCCTCACCCTCCGCATAGGCCTTCTGCGCATCCGCGATCGCCTGCTTGAGCGCGGCGTCGCCGGTGGTCGCAGGTGGCTTCGTGGTCTCGCCCGGCGGCTGCGTGCTTTCGGTGCCGTCCACCCCGAAGACCGCGTTGAGCGCCTCCCCGAGGCTGTTCTCGAAGACGATCTTCGAACCGTACGAGGCAGCCACCTTGCGCAGCAGCGGGTAGTTCTGCGTGCCACCGCGCGTGTAGACCGGCTCGATGTAGAGGAAGCCCCCGTCGAGCGGCACCGTCAGCAGGTTGCCGTACTCGATGTCGGAGTCGGTTCCCTTGAGGTTTCTCACGAACTCGGCGACATCGTCGTTGCCGTTGAGCTCGCTCTGCACCTGCCCGGGGCCCTTCACCGTCGTGGTGACTCTGAGCAGCCGTATGGTGCCGTAGTCCTTGCTGGCCGCATCCGCGTCCACCGCCATGAACGCCCCGAGGTCGGGCCGCCCCTTCGGGGTGAACGTGGTGGTCAGCGAGAACTTCTGGGCCGACTGGTCCGGCATCTTTATGCTCAGGTAGTACGGCGGGACGGCGCCGGACTCCTTGTTCGTCGGGTCGTCCGGGACCTGCCACGCGTCACTGCCGCTGTAGAACTGTGCGGGGTTGGTGACGTGGTAGCGGGTGAGCAGCTCGCGCTGCACCTTGAACAGGTCCTGCGGGTACCGCAGGTGGGCCATCAGGTCCTGGGGGATGTCGCCCCGTGGCTTCACCGTCCCGGGGAACGCCTTGCGCCAGGTCTTGAGGACCGGGTCCTCGGTGTCCCACTCGTACAGCGTGACTTTGCCGTCGTACGCGTCGACGGTGGCCTTCACCGAGTTGCGGATGTAGTTGACCTGGTTCTGCTGGGCGACGACCGCGCGCTGGTTGGTGGTCAGCGAGTCGGCCGTGGTGTCACCGAGCGTCGTGCGCGAGGCGTACGGGTACCCGTTGGTGGTGGTGTACGCGTCGACGACCCACTGGATGCGGTGGTTCACCACCGCCGGGTACGCGTCGCCGTCGATGGTCAACCACGGGGCGACCGCCTCGACGCGCTCCTTGGGCGTGCGGTTGTAGAGGATCCGCGAGCCCTCGCCGATGGCCCCCGAGTAGAGGATCTGCGGCTCGCTGAACGAGACCGCGTACGCGGCGCGGTTGAACGCGTTGGAGAGGCTGACTCCGCTGTTGCCCTTGTAGCTGGTGGTCTTCTCGCCGTCCTCCTCGTAGTCGAGCTCCTTCTGGGGCCCGCCGACGATGGAGTACTGCTCGGTCTTTTCGCCGTAGTAGATCTGCTGCTGGTACGTGCCGAGCTCGCCGGTGGTCGGCAGACCCGACTCGGTGAAGTCCGGGGACCCCTTCGGGTTCTGGCCCGTCGTGGTGCCCCGCGCGGCGATGGCGCCGTAGCCGTGGGTGTACGTGAAGTGGTCGTTGATCCAGTTGCGCTTGGGGATGCCGTCCAGGTTGAGCTCGCGCAGACCGATGACCGTGTCCTGGTCCTTGCCGGCGGCGTCCTTGTAGCGGTCGACGTCCAGTGTCTTGGGGAACTGGTAATAGTTCCGCTTCTGCTGGAGCTGCTGGAAGGCCGGGGAGACGACGTTGGGGTCCATCACCCGGTAGCTCGCCGCGTCGTCCGCGCTCGCGCGCAGCTTCGCGTCGTCCGTCGTGGTGCTCTTGCCCGAGTAGTCGGTCACCTGGGCGTCGTCGATGTCGTACGCGTCACGCGTCGCCTGGATGTTCTTCCGGATGAACGGGGCTTCCTTGGCCTGCTCGTTCGGCTGGACCTGGAACTTCTGCACGATCGCCGGGTACAGCCCGCCGATCAGGATCGCGGAGAGCACCATCAGACCGAAGCCGATCATCGGGAGCTGCCAGGTGCGGCGCCACAGCGTCGCGAAGAACAGCACGGCGCAGATCGCGGCGATGCAGAACAGGATCGTCTTCGCCGGCAGATAGGCGTTGGCGTCGACGTACCGCAGGCCCGTCCAGTTGTCCGTCGCCTTGAAGTCGCTGGACTTCACCGCCAGCCCGTACCGGTCGAGCCAGTACGCCACGGCCTTCAGCGAGACGAAGACGCCGAGCAGCACCGACAGATGGCCGGTGGCCGCGCCGGTCGCCCGCGCGCCGGGACTGGTGATGCGGAGCCCGCCGTACAGGTAGTGGGTCAGCGCGGCGGCGATCAGCGAGAGCACCGTGGCCGCGAAGCCGAAGCCCAGCAGGAAGCGGTACCACGGAAGGTCGAAGGCGTAGAAGGAGACGTCCAGATGGAACTGGGGGTCCTTCTGCCCGAACGCCACGCCGTTCACGTACATCAACCACGTGCGCCACTGGCCCGATGCGGACGCTCCGGCGATCAGCCCGACGAGCGCGGTGACCGCGAGCAGTACCCACCTCTTGTACGGGGCGACGCTCATCCGGTAGCGGTCCAGGCTCTGCTGCTCCACCGACATCGCGCTCAGCGGCGGCCGGAGCCGGTGCGCGAGCCAGATGTTCAGGCCGACAGCGATCGCCATCAGCAGTCCGAAGACGAGGAACAGCCCGATCTTGGTCCACAGGGTGGTGGTGAAGACGGACGAATAGTCGACCGACCGGTACCAGAGCCAGTCCGTCCAGAACCCGGCGAACATGACGAACGCCATGGCGAGAATCGCCAGGACGCCGAGTGTCATGAGCAGGGTACGGGCGCGCCGGGACGGGCGGCCGACTCTGATCCGTGGCCCGGTCGGGCCTCCGCCGCGGTCCGGCATCTGGAAAGCCAACGTGCGCACCTCGAAGTTCGCTGTCGTGTGAAGCGGGCCCAGCGATCGTAGAGCCCACCTATGCAACTTACTGAGGCTTTACCTAGTTCCCGTTCCCGGGGCGGAAGGAGGCAGGATGTTAGGCATGCCCAACGTTTCCCCCTCAGGCCCCCCGATGGCCGCAAGCCCCCTCACCGTTGCCGTGCTCGAAATCGACGAGTACGCCGCCGGCCTCGGCTGGGACCAGCCCGCCCGGCTCTTCGCTCTCGTCGACACCGCCAAGCTGCGCGCCCAGGAGCCGGGGCTCGCCACCCAGCTCGGTCTCGACAGCCCGGAGTCGACGACCGCCGCACTCACCCCGATCGAGCAGGAGGAGATCCCCCGCGGAAAGGCGCTGGACGAGTTCCTCGCCACCATTGCCTGGCCCGACGCGGTGGCCGGATGCGCGATGACGGTGGAGCGCCTGATGCTGCCGCCGTCCGCCGAGGCCTCCGTACCGGACGGGCTCAGTGACGCCCAGCTGACGAAGTGGGTCGCCCGGCACCCCGACCGGCAGGAGGTGCGGATGACCGTGGCCGTCCTGCGCAACGGTGCGCGGGAGTCCGCCGTACGGCTCCGGGAGAAGGACTCCGCGAGCGAGGTACTGACCGGCGCGGGTCTGGTACCGGGGCTGGCCGAGGCGCTGGCCGCCACGTTCGAGTCCTGAGAGTCCGACCACGGCGGGCGGTATCGCGCCCGCCGTCCCTGTGGGGGGCGCGGTCAGCCTGCCGAGCAGCTCGGCAGAGCGGCCGTGTCCCCCGTGCGGATCTTCTCCAGCGACTTCTTCGCGTCGTCGATCGTCCTGACCTTCACGAGCGTGAGCCCGCTGGGGGTGTCGGACGCGGCGGCCCTGCAGTTGTCGTCCGGCGTCAGGAAGTACCTGGCGCCCGCGTTGCGCGCGCCGACCAGCTTCATGTTGATGCCGCCGATCGGACCGACCTTGCCCTGGTCGTCGATGGTGCCGGTGCCCGCGATGAACTTGCCGCCGGTCAGCTGGCCGGGCGTCAGCTTGTCGACGATGCCCAGGGAGAACATCAGGCCGGCGCTCGGGCCGCCCACGTCGGCGAGCTTGATGTCGATATGGAACGGGAACGTGTGGTCCGTCCCGGCCTGGATGCCGACGATCGCCCGGTTCTCCTTGGCCGCCTTCGCCGTCGTGATGGTGATCTTCTCGGAACCCTGCGGCTCCTTGCCGGCCTTCTCGGCGGCGGCCGCCGTCTTGGCCGGGATCACCGTGAACGTGACGTTCTCACCGGGCTTGTGCTTGGTGACGAGCTTCGCGACGTCCTCGGGCTGTTTGACCGCCGTACCGTCGACCGCCTTGATCACATCGCCCGCGTGCAGCTTGCCCTGCGCGGGGCTGTCCTTGATCACCGTGGAGACCACGACGCGCGAGGTCACCGGGATGCCCAGCTCGGTCAGGGCGGCGACCTTGGCGCTCTCCTGGGACTGGCTGAACTCTTCGGCGTTCTCGTGCGTCGACTGCTGCTCGGTCTTGCCGTCCGGATACAGCGTGTCGTGCGGGACGACGACGCTGTCGTGGGCGAGCCAGCCGTAGACGGCCTCGACGAGGTTCATGTTGTAGTCGGCGCCCGTGACCCGCACCGTCGTCATATTGAGGTTGCCGGACGTCTTGTACGTCTTGTGCCCGGAGATCTGCAGGACCGGTTCTCCACCGACCTTGCCGAGCGTGTTCACCGTCGGACCGGGAGACATCTCCGAGTACGGCACTTTCATCAGCACGCCTGCGCAGAGCAGCGCGATGAGGATCAGTGTGGAGGCGAGCATCGTCGCGGTGCGGCGTGGCATGGAACGACAGTACGGGAAGGGTCTGTCAGTGCACTGCCGGGGCCGGTCCGTAAGGGGCGGAGGGCCAGGTGAGGTGCTGTGCCGATCGGCGTGGGCAGCGCCGCGATGCGGATTGGCGACTGCGTACGTGCGGTGCTGCCTCAGGCAGCGTCGGAACCGGAGTGAGATTTCTCCATCGCCTCACGGAACCGGGCATACCCGGCGAGTTCGGTGACATCGCCGGTCGTGCGATTTCTGGCGGCCCAGCTCCCCCATATCGCAGCGCCGAGAGCAGCGAAAAGCGGAATCAGCAACCAGGCAAGTGCTGCCATGACGACCTCCCTACCCCATGAGCGACCGCAACTGCCGATCAGCAGATTAGCCATCTGCAGAATCAACGCTCATGGCAGGGGTGCGGTTACGCAAATCGGGGCGGATGACCGCCGGTTGGGTTTGAGCTCAGCAGGCGCCGACCCACTCCTCCGTGCCGTCGGAGAACCGCTGGTGTTTCCAGATCGGAACCTCGTGCTTGAGGTCGTCGATGAGCTTGCGACACGCCGCGAACGCCTCCGCGCGGTGCGGGCAGGAGACGGCGACGACGACGGCCGGATCTCCCACCTCCAGTTCACCCACACGGTGTACTGCCGCCAGCGCCCGGACCGGGAACTCGGCCACGACCTTCTCGGCCACCCGGCGCATCTCGTCCTGCGCCGACGGATGGCAGGAGTAGCCCAGCGCGCCGACGTCCTGTCCGCCGTCGTGATTGCGCACCGTGCCGACGAAGAGCGCGGTGCCGCCCGCGGCGTCGTCCCCGACGGCGCGGAAGATCTCGTCGACCGACAACGGTGTCTCGCGGATCTCCAGCAGCCGGATCGGGTCCTGCGCTGCCTGCTCACCGGGGTGGTCGTGGGTGGGTGCCATACCGCCCATGGTGCCGTACCGCGCCGACATCGCGGAATAGCCCTTTTCACCGGCGGACCATCGGCAGCCTTGGAGTCTTCTACAGACCCGCCCGGCATGATCCGGACGAAAGACCCTAGCTGGTGCCGTGACCGGCGGTGTTTGCCCCATGAGGAGCGTCGTCCAGTGCGTGCGATCGCAAGGCGGCCGGAAGTCCCCCAGTGGGGTCTCCCCCTGCTCGAACGAAGGTGAGAGCCTGGGGAAGGAGCTACCAGGGCTTGTGGCCAACGCGGCGAGCGGGCGTGCTGGACGGTGCGACGGGGCAAAGCTTGCCGGGAGGGGCACTAGATGCGTCGGCGCGCCTTGCGGGCGCGACGGACCAGGGCGGCGGTGCCGAGCAGCGCGACGGTCGCACCGGCGGCACCGGCAGCGGTGGCGTCCTTGCGGCCGAGCCGGCGTCCGGCGACGGTGTGGCGGCCCTCGACCTCTTCGAGGAGCGCGGCAAGCACCTCCTCGTTGGTCCACCGGGGACGCCAGCCGGCGTCGTGCAGTCGGCTCACGCTGACCACCCAGGGGTGCATCGTGTATGCGAGGTCGCCCGCGGGGGACGGGGTGAGACCGATCCGGTGCAGCCGGGCTGCGGCGCCGAGGGCGACGGCGGAGGGCAGCTCCATCCGGCGTACACCACTGAGCTCCTCGACCTCCTCCTGCTCCAGCCAGCCGTCGCAGCCGACCGCGAACTCCCCGTCGATCTTCTCCAGCGCGGCGTACTCGAGGGCCGTGACCAGGTCGTCGACGTGGCAGAACTGCCAGGCGGGGCGCGATCCGGCGACGACGAGGAGGCGCGGCGACTCGAAGTAGCGGGTCAGCGCAGTGTCCGTACCGCCGACCAGAACGGTGGGGCGGACCACGGTGACGTTGAGCCCGGGGTGGGCACGAGGTGCGCGGCGGCCGAGCCGTTCGATCTCCAGGAGGTCACCGACACCGGTGGCCTCGGCCGTGGCACGCAGCTCTGCGTCCTCGGCGAGCGGGATGTCGTTGTCGGGCAGCGCCCCGTAGACCATCGCCGAGGTGCAGAGCACGGCCCGGTGGACTCCGGCGGCCGCGGCGGCCGTCAGCACGGTCTGGGTGCCGCGGACGTTGTACGCGGTACGGGCGGCGGGGTCGGTCTCCAGGTCGAGATCGAGTGCCAGATGAACGACGACGTCTGCGCCGCGCAGTTTCTCGGCGATGGCGGGGTCGCGCACGTCGAGAATGTGCCAGGTCGCATCGGAGACCTCGCCTCGGCGCTCGTCGATGGCGATGACCTGCTTGATCTCCTCGGATGCCGCGAGGCGCGCGGTGAGCAGCTCACCGACGCCGGTCGCGGCACCGGTGACCGCGACGACGGGGCCGCGGCTCTTGGAGCGGCTTTTCGAGGGCGTGCTCTCGGGCGAAGGGTCGGCCAGGTTTCGCGCTGCGCGAACCTGAGGATCTGGGGAACTCACCGGGCGTCTCCAGCGGTTGTCTTCAGTACGTACCCGAATGACGCGTACGTACCAGGTGGCGTCCATCCTGCCGCAGGCCGGGACCCGGCGGAGCACTGAGGCCCTGAGCGGACATGGTGTCTACGCTGGATGGTGATGTCGGGCAGTCGCCGTCGGTTCGAGCCGGCGGCCCTACGAGCCGAGGAAACCCGTGAGTGACACCCCATTCGGATTCGGCCTTCCGCCGGAGGAGCCGGAGAACGGCGACGAGGGCAAGAAGAAGGACCCCACCGGAGGTGGGCAGGGTTCGGGCGGGCCGGCGAACCCGTTCGGCTTCGGGCCGGGCGCGGGCGGGGACAACCCGTTCGCGGCAATGTTCGGCACGATGAACCCGAACGACCTGGGAGCAGCCTTCCAGCAGCTCGGCCAGATGCTGAGCTACGAGGGCGGTCCCGTGAACTGGGACATGGCCAAGCAGATCGCCCGCCAGACGGTTGCGCAGGGCACGCCGGACGGAACGAAGGACGCGAGCGTCGGCCCGTCCGAGCGGTCGGCGGTCGACGAGGCGCTGCGCCTGGCGGATCACTGGCTGGACGGCGTGACGTCGCTGCCCTCCGGTGCGGTCTCGACCGTGGCGTGGAGCCGTGCGGAGTGGGTCGAGGCGTCCCTTCCCGCCTGGCAGAAGCTGGTCGACCCGGTGGCGGAGCGTGTCGGCATGGCCATGGGCGATGTGCTGCCCGAGGAGATGCAGGCCATGGCCGGCCCGCTGATCGGCATGATGAGATCGATGGGCGGTGCGATGTTCGGTCAGCAGATCGGGCAGGCCGTGGGTGTGCTGGCGGGTGAGGTGGTCGGTTCGACCGATATCGGGCTGCCGCTCGGCCCGGCGGGCAAGGCCGCGCTCCTTCCGTTGAACGTCGAGATGTTCGGCAAGGACCTGAGCGTGCCGCAGGACGAGGTGCGGCTCTATCTCGCCCTGCGCGAGGCTGCCCACCAGCGGCTCTTCGCCCATGTGCCGTGGCTGCGCTCGCACCTGTTCGGCGCTGTCGAGGGGTACGCGCGCGGCATCAAGGTCGACACCAGCAAGCTGGAGGATGTGGTCGGCCAGTTCGACCCGTCGCAGCCCGAGCAGCTTCAGGACGCCCTTCAGCAGGGCATGTTCCAGCCGGAGGACACACCGGAGCAGAAGGCGGCGCTGGCCCGGCTGGAGACGGCGCTCGCGCTGGTCGAGGGCTGGGTGGACGCGGTGGTCCACGAGGCCGCGAAGTCCCGGCTGACCTCGGCGGACGCACTGCGCGAGACGATGCGCAGGCGCCGTGCCTCCGGCGGCCCGGCCGAGCAGACGTTCGCCACGCTGATCGGGCTGCAGCTGCGGCCGCGGCGGCTGCGGGACGCCTCGCGGCTGTGGGCGTCGCTCACGGACGCGCGCGGTCTCGACGGGCGCGACGCGCTCTGGGAGCACCCGGACATGCTGCCGACCGCGCATGACCTGGACGACCCGGACGGGTTCGTGCACCACGAGCAGCTGGACTTCTCCGAGCTGGACAAGATGCTCGGCGAGGCCGCGAAGGGGCCCCGGAAGCCCGCGGACGACAAGGGCGAGGAAACCGGCGCCACCGGCGACAGCGACGGCAAGGACGACACCGACCAGTGAGCCTGTACGACGACGCCGTTCTCGTACTGAAGAGGTACGAGGACCGGGCCGACGCTGATCAGGAGCAGCTGCGGCAGACCTATCTCGACCATCTGGCACAGCATCCGGACGGCATGTGGAAGGCGTGCGGGGCCGGGCATCTGACGGCCAGCGCGCTGGTCGTCGATCCGGAGCGCGGACGGGTGCTGCTGACACTGCACCGGAAGCTGCAGATGTGGCTCCAGATGGGCGGCCACTGCGAACCCGAGGACGCCACGCTGGCGGCCGCTGCGCTGCGTGAGGCCACCGAGGAGTCCGGCATCAGTCGTCTGACGCTGCTGGCGGGCGGCCCGGTGGTGCTGGACCGGCATGCGATCCCGGCGCCCTGCCACTGGCATCTGGATGTGCAGTACGCGGCGCTGGCGCCGTCGGGCGCGACGGAAGAGATCAGCGACGAGTCGCTGGATCTGCGCTGGTTCGCGTACGACGAAGTGGCCGAGGTGGCCGACACCTCGGTCGTGCGGCTGGTGGCACGTACGCGCGCGGCGCTGGAAGGCGGCCGGTAGCCGTACCGACGGCCCTCGGCACCGGCACATCAACGGGTGAGGGGCGCCCTCCCACGAGGTCGCCCCTTACCCGTGTCCGTGCGCCGCGGTTCAGTTCCAGGCGTTGTTCTGGTTCTGGCCGTGCGCTCCCTGCTGGCCCATGCCGTACTGCGCGCGCACCCCCTGGCCGATCTGGGCGCTCTGCGGGGGCAGCACCTCGCTCGGCTGGACCAGGGCGAAGCCCTGTCCGAGGAAGCTGAGCTCCCAGCCCTCGCCGGTGTTGCCGCGCCGCCGCCAGACTCCCGAGGAGTGCGTCTGTGCCTGCATCTGCACGCGCAGCGAGCTGGACCAGGCGACGATCGCGTCGGCGTCGACGTTGACGTACTTGTCGGGCGTGACCTGCATCATCAGCGGCTGGCCGGACGTCATCAGGGCGACCTTGCCGGTGCCGGAGATGTTGAGCTGGTACTTGCCCGTGCCCGAGATGCCGTACTGGCTGTCCACAGCGATGACCTCGGTGTGCAACGACGAGTCGAGTGCCAGGACATAGGCGCTGTCCACCGTCATGCCGTCCCGGTCGACGTCCACGACATGGACGTACTGCGCAAGGTTGGCGAGGTAGACGGTGCCCTGCCCCGAGCAGCGCATCAGGTCGAGGCCCTCACCGGTGTTCGCGCGGGCGCGGCGCTGCCCGTGCGACTGGTACTCGCCGTCGAACTCCATCAGCCCCTGGTACGCGACCATGGCTCCCTTACGGGCGAGGACGTCGTCGTGGCCGGTCAGCGAGACCCGCAGGAGCTGCGGGTTCTGCAGGGTGTACCGGTCCTGGGACTGCTGTTCCGTGTAGTTGAAAAGCGGACTCTGCATGGTGTGTTCTCGCTCCCCCTCAGTTCCGGACCCGCAGGCGGTCCGTACTGTCCTCGCTCGGCTGGACGACGACGATGCCCTGGCCGGAGAACGCCATCTGGAACGCCTCGCCGCTTCCCCGCCCGATCAACGAGGAGGCCTTGAAGCTGCGCTTGCCCTTCACCTTGAGGTTCGGGGACCACGCCACAAGGGCGTCCGGGTCGACATAGGTCTCGTCCTCGCCGCGTCCGCAGTCGACGACGATCGGCGTGCCGCGCGAGGTGATCGCGACCCAGCCGGTGCCGGAGATGCAGACGTTCCACAGGCCCTGGCCGGCGAACTTCGCCAGCCCCTTGACCCGCTCCACGCCCCAGGTGAGGTGGCCGTCGAAGGCCAGGACGTTGGTGCCGTTGACCGAGAGGGAGTCGTTGTTGAGATTGATGACGACCACATCCGCGCCGTAGTCGGCGAGGTAGAGCAGCCCGTCACCGGAGCACTTCATCAGGGGTGCACCCTCGCCAGTGATCCACTGGGAGGCGATCTGCCGGACGGCCGGCGGGTTGGGCTCGTACTGGATGAAGCCCTCGGAGGACACCATCGAGCCGGTACGTGCGTAGAGGTCCTGGCCCGTGGCCATGGCGACCTTGAGCATCGTATGGCCGTGGTTCTCCATACGGGCCGTGACGGGGGTCGGGGCGAAGCCCGCGAGTTGCTGGTTCATGACGGGCTCCCTCAGACCTCGTAGGGCTGGACGACGATGAAGTTGCCGGGGGCTCCCCGGAACTGGAGGTTCACGGTCTCTCCGCTGTGCCCCGGGTACGCGTTGCGGCGCAGCCGGACCTGGCTGGAGATGATCACCTGGGACGCGGACGACCACGCCACGACGGCGTTGCAGTCGGCGAACGTGGTCGGCGTGACCGGCAGGACGACGGGGACGCCGTGGGTCTTGACGACGACCGTGCCGCTGCCCTGGAACTGCATGGTGAACAGGGCGCCACCGGGGATGCCGTGACCCTCGATCCTGCGGACCTCGTACTGCAGCGACTCGTCGAAGGCGAGGACGCTCTCCGCGGAGACGCAGATGCCGTCGCCCTGGAGCTCGATGGAGTGCAGATGAGAGCCGTCCTCGGCGAGGAAGACCTGGCCGCGACCGGTACAGCGCATCAGCTGCATTTCCTGGCCGGTCGCATTCCCGACCATGCGGCCTGCAAAACCGGCCCCCTTGTAGCTGAAGTCGACCTTCCCCTGATACATCACCATGGAGCCCTGACGGGCGAGCACCGGTGTACCGCCCATGGTGAGGTCGACCCGCATGAGCTGCTGGTTCTGCGGCGTCCAACGCTGGCCGGTGGCCGTCTCCTTGTACGGCTGGAGCGCGGCCTGCAGACCGGCGCCGGCCTGCGGCACACCCTGGGGCATGCCCGGCTGCATTCCGGGGGGCTGCTGCCCGTACGGAGCCGGGGCCTGCTGACCGTAAGGGGCGGCCGGCACGGCCTGGCCGGGAAACTGCCCGAACTGGGGCTGCTGGGGCGGCTGTCCCGGCTGACCGTAGGGAACGGGGGCGGGCGCGGGCGGCGGGACGGTGCCACCCTGCGGTGCCATCGGCGCCGCGATCGTCGGCGCGGCATGCATCTGCTGCTGCGGAGTGGGGGCCTGCGCGGCCGGGGCACCGAAGGACGGAGCCGGCTGCGGGACTTGAGGGACCTGGGGGGCGGCCGGGACACCGAAGGACGGAGCGGGCGCCGGGGCCTGCGCGGGCGGGGCGAACGACGGGGCCGCCGCCTGCGGGTGCGGTGCGGCGGGCGCCTCCTCGGCGACCTCTCCGCCGAAGTTCTTCAGCAGCGCGTCGAGGCCGCCGTCGAAGCCCTGTCCGACAGCGGCGAACCGCCAGACGTCCTTCAGGTAGAAGTCGCCCAGCATCACCGCGCGCTCGGTGGTGAACTCAGAGCCGGTGAAGGCGTACCTGACGACTTCCTCGCCACCCGCGACGATCCGGATGTATCCCGGACCGATCTGCGACATCTGCCCCGCGCCGTCGACGGTCGCGGTGAACGACAGCTTGTGAATGTTCGCCGGAATGCGGTCCAGAGTGACGCGGAACGACTCGGTGTCACCGGACTGGGCGCCGAGGAGCTGAATGGACTCCTCGGGCGATTTCGGCTGATTGAAGAAGATGAAATACCGGTCGTCGGAGAGCTGCTCATGGGCATCGAGGCCGAAGCAGCTGATGTCGAAGGTCAGTCCAGGACCGGCGATCTGCACACCTACGTACAGATCCGTCCCCGGCGTGAGATCACTGATCTTGGCCTTGTGGCCGCGTTGGAATTCCCTGGCCATGCGTAACGACCGTCCCCCATCCCGAATGTGAATGCGTCGCGCCAGGCTAACCGCAAACTCCGACATTGAGCTAAGTCGGTACACACCCGGTACAGAATCACTGAACGTCACTCACCACGCGCGGCAGGCAGATGAGGCAGCCGGTCCGCCGCCACCACTCCTTCGAGGTAGCCGCGGGCCCGCTCGGTACGCGGATACGCCTCCAGCAGCCGCCAGAACCGAGGACCGTGACCGGGGACCAGCAGATGCGCCAGCTCGTGGATGAGCACGTAGTCGACGACGTACTCCGGCATACCCTGCAGACGGTGCGACAGACGGATGCTGCCCTCCGCCGGGGTGCAGGACCCCCATCGGGTGTTCTGGTTGGTCACCCACCGCACCGAGGCGGGCCTGGCCCGGCCCGCGAAATACTGGGCGGACAACCGCTCGGCACGCTCGGCGAGTTCGCTGTCGCCGAGGATGCGCTTGCGCTCCTGGGCCGCGAGTCTGTCAAGCATCACGGTCACCCAGCGCCGCTCCTCCGCCTCCGACATCCTGGCGGGGATCAGCACGATGGTGCGGTCGCCCTCCCGGTACGCGGAGACCGTTCTGCTACGGCGGGTGCTCCTGCGGACCTCGACCGCGCTCGTCACCGAGACGCGGGGCGGATGGCTGGCCGCGCTGCGCTGATGGTCTTTGGCGCTGCGCGCGGGGGTCTCCCCGGCGAAGCCGGGTGACGGGTCGGCGGGCACGCCCCGACGTTACCCGCTGTCAGTGCGGGAAGTCCCGCCTCCGGGAGGGTTCGCGCATGATCCGTTCCATGGCATGCACCATTTGAACGACTAATACCCCATGCCTGTGGATAACTTTCTGCACGCTTCGGCGCCGGCCTGCATTCTGGCAATGGATCTCGCGAAGCTCCGGTCCGCGGCCGGCGCACGCAGATCACTCCGGACCGCACAGAGATCGCACAGAGATCGCACAGAACAGCGACAGCAGCAGGACGAACACGGGCCAGGGGGAAGCCATGCATCCGATGTTGAAACCCGCACTGCGCCGAGCGTGGCGTGGAAGGAACACCGTGCAATTCGGGGTGACGCCCGCTCACGCGGTGAAGGTGGGGCCGATGGATATCGCCACGCGCAGTTTCCTGGAACTGCTCGACGGAACGCGCGGCCTGCCGCTGCTGCGCGAGGAAGCCAGGGCACTGGATCTGTCGGACCATCAAGTGGACATGCTGGTGGCGCGATTGGCGGAAGCGGGACTGATCGACGATGTCCGGGCGGGCGGGCCGGAAGCCGATGCGTTACGGAACCGGGCCGACGTACTGGAGCGACAGCGCCCCGACCTCGCGTCGCTCTCGGTCGTGCACCCCGAACCCGGGGGCGGGCTGAGGCGGCTGGCGGCCCGCCGCGCGATGCGGGTCCAGGTGCGGGGCTCCGGCCGGGTCGGTGCGGCAATCGCGGCGGTGCTGTCCGGGTCCGGTGTGGGCCTGGTCGAAGTCCTGGACGGTGGGGTCACCGAGCAGTCGGACGTCGCACCCGGCGGGCTTCCGGCCACTGCGGTCGGTGAGCGCAGGGACACCGCCGCCCGGCAGTTGGTGCGACGATCCGCTGTCGGTCCCGCCCCCCGGACGACCGGTCCGGACCGCTCCCCGTCGCGTGGTGGTCCCGGGCTGTCCCTGGTCGTGGTCGCTCCGCGGGACGGTCTCGCGGCGTACGCCCCCGACCCGCGTGCAGCCGAGCCATGGATCGCTTCGGGCACTCCTCATCTCTATGCCGGGGTGATCGAGGCCACCGGCGTGGTCGGTCCGCTGGTACTGCCCGGCGGTACGGCCTGCGCGGGATGCCTGGACCTGCACCGCGCGGATCGGGATCCGCAGTGGCCGCGGATGCTTGCGCAGTGGCGGTCCGGGCGGCGCGGCGCCGTACAGGCGTGCGACCTGGGGCTGGCGACAGCGGTGGCCGGTCTCGCGGCGGCCCAGGCACTGGCGTTTCTCGATGGCGAACTGCCCGCCGGCACGGGAGCCAGATGCGAAGCCGCCCTGCCGCTGTTGGACTGGCGGTCGGAGCGGATCGGGCCACACTTCGACTGTTCCTGCGGGGCGGGTGGGCACACTGGGAGGGAGCGCACCTTCGGGCTCGGCGCGGCGCAGGACACAATGGCCGGGTAATCGCCGCACGCGGCACGGCAGTCTGGGATTTGGAGGGGCGTATGTCTGATCTTCCCCGGAAAGCGGTCACCCGTACAGCCAAGTTGGCCGCACTGCCACTCGGCTTCGCCGGCCGTGCCACGTGGGGGCTGGGCAAGCGGATCGGCGGCAGGTCCGCGGAGATAGTGGCCCGTGAGCTCCAGCAGCGCACGGCGGACCAGCTGTTCCGCACGCTGGGCGAGCTGAAGGGGGGCGCCATGAAGCTCGGTCAGGCCCTGTCCGTCTTCGAGTCGGCGCTGCCCGAGGAGGTCGCCGGGCCGTATCGGGCGGCGCTCACCAAACTGCAGGAAGCCGCTCCCCCCATGCCGACCCGTACCGTCCACGCGGTGCTCACGGAGCGGCTCGGTGAGGACTGGCGGGAGCTGTTCCTCGAATTCGACGACAAGCCGTCGGCCGCCGCGTCGATCGGGCAGGTGCACCGGGCGGTCTGGCACGACGGGCGGGCCGTCGCCGTGAAGGTTCAGTATCCGGGCGCCGGGGAGGCCCTGCTCTCGGATCTGACCCAACTCAGCCGCTTTGCCCGGTTGCTCGGCCCGCTGATCCCCGGAATGGATATCAAGCCGCTCATCGCGGAGCTGCGCGACCGGGTGTCGGAGGAGCTGGACTACGAACTGGAGGCGCAGTCGCAGCGGGAACACGCCGAGGAGTTCGCGAACGACCCCGATGTGGTGGTTCCCGGTGTGGTGCACCAGTCCGACCAGGTGCTGGTGACGGAGTGGATCAACGGCGTCCCGCTGTCCGAGGTGATCGCGGAGGGCACCCAGGAACAACGGGACCGGGCGGGTCAGCTGCTGGCGCGATTCCTCTTCTCGGGTCCGGCGCGCACGAATCTGCTCCACGCCGACCCGCATCCCGGCAACTTCCGGCTCCTGCCCGGGGGCGGGGAAGTGGACGGGGCGGCGGAAGGCGGTGGGAGCGGGCCATGGCGGCTCGGGGTGCTGGACTTCGGCACGGTGGACCGGCTGCCGGGCGGCCTGCCTCAGCCCATCGGGGACTCGTTGCGGCTGACGCTGGAGGGTGACGCGGAGGCAGTGTACGAACTGCTGCGCGAGGAGGGCTTCGTCAAGGAATCCATCGACCTCGACCCGGATGAGGTACTCGACTACCTCCTGCCCATCATCGAGCCGGCGCAGGTGGAGGAGTTCACCTTCACCCGGAGCTGGATGCGCAATCAGGCGGCCCGGATAGCGGACCCCCGCTCCCCCGCCCATCAGCTGGGCAAGCAGCTGAATCTGCCGCCCGCCTATCTGCTGATACACCGGGTGACGCTGAGCACGATCGGGGTGCTGTGCCAGCTGGGTGCGACGGTGCGGCTGCGGGACGAACTGGAGTCCTGGGTCCCGGGGTTCCTGCCCATCGAGGATTTGCCCGATCAGCAGAGCCGGGATCTGGATTCCCGGACCAGGAACTGACCGGCCAGGAGCTGACCTAGGACGAACTGCTCGACAACCGGCCGGCCTAGTGCCGTGACCGGCAATGTTTGCCCCATGAGGAGCGTCGTCCGGTGCGCGCGATCGCAAGGCGGCCGGAAGTCCCCCAGTGGGGTCTCCCCTGCTCGAACGAAGTTGAGAGTTTGGGGAAGGAGCTACCAGGGCTTTTGGCCAACGTGACGAGCGGGCGTGCTGGGCGGCGCGACGGGGCAAAGCTTGCCGGGAGGGGCACTAGGATCCGGCACGGTGTCCAGGACCGTCCCCGCCGACCCCGACCGCGGCGCCGGCACGGGCCTCGGCGCCAAAGGGCAGGTCACCACCAGGCCGAATCGAGGCGGCCCTCGATCGCCCTGATGTGAGTGCGGGCGCAGTCGTCGCAGAAGTACTGGCGCCTGCCGTTCTCCACGGAGCAGATCCAGCTCGGCGGAGCGTACGCGCTGTCGGCGGTGGTGCCGCACAGGGTGCACACCACGATCTCGGCACCCGGGTGCGCGGGGTGATGAGTCTCCTCGTCCACCCCGTGACGATAACTCCGTCCCCGCTGCGCGGCACGGCACCACACAGCACGGCCGCGGGGCCGGTCCGTTCGGACCGGCCCCGCGGAAGGGGTACTGACAAGGGGGGGTACTGGCTGCTGCCGGGCGGAGCGGCGCCCGGCAGCGGGTGCTGCGGTTTCCGGCCTGGCTAGTGCATGACCGCCATGGCCAGCGCACGGCGGGCGCGCATCGAAACGCGCTCCGCCCGGCGCTGCATCCGCCGAGCGGTGACCAGGCGCACGGCCCGGCGCTCCGCGTCGGCTTCCCTCAGGCGGTCGTGCATATGCGCACGCGCCAGGGCTTCTGGGATGAGTTGCATCTCGCGGGTCCTGTTCTGACGCGAGTCGTTCGCGCCGATGATCGTGACGTTCGGTGTCGCGGAGCCGATGGGCTCATTCGTGGGGACGGTCATTGGTGCCTGATTTCGAGGGTCGTGGGTCCGGGGACGATCGATGGTTCCGATGCGCTTCATGGGTTTGGGAGCCGTGGCTCCCAGGCCGGCGGTCACGCCGCGACCGGGTTCTTGCGCGGACGGCCACGCGGCCGCTTGCGAGCGACGACGACGCCCTGGATGAAGAGCTCGCCACCCCAGACGCCCCACGGCTCGCGGCGCTCCTTGGCGCCGGCGAGGCAGGCCTCGACGAGCGGGCAGGTGCGGCAGAGCGACTTGGCGTACTCGACATCGGCCGGCGACTCGGCGAAGAAGACCTCCGGGTCGTAGGAACGGCAGGGGACGGGCACGCCGAGGTTCTCGATGGCGTCGTCGAGCGCGGTGAGCGCGGTGAGGGGGATCAAGGTGGAGTCCTCCGTGAGGCCGGGCGGGGGGATCGTTTCGGAAGGCGGTACGGACGGGGCGTGCGCTTTGAGTTGCACGGTGGTGGTGTCCTCGTCTGGTTGTTCCGGCCGGTCGGCCGGGTGGCTGCTGGTACCGGGTACTGCTTGTCCCGAGGCGCCTTCTCGCTGTGTCGTCCGTTGGGACAAAACAAAAGGGCCGCGGATCCCGAGTGGGGTTCCGCGGCCCTGAAGGCGCCGGCCTGATGGTGGATCAGGCTGGATCACTCCAGGGTTCAGGCCCACGGAAGGCCCACATCATGTGGTGGTGCGTCGTCTGCTGCTCGGCTCCGGCACCGACTGCCGCAAAGGCATAGGCCGCCTTGGCCTGTCCCTTCGCTACTGCTGCCGTCGGTGCCTGGGTCGGTCGCTCATTGCGCTCCCGCACGGGGAGGCTCGCCAGGGACAGCGGGCTGACGGCGGAAATGCCGGACAGACCGGTGCCACGAAGCGAAAATTCCGAAGAGCAGGCGAGGCCGAGCGAGCAGGCGGAGA
The DNA here is from genome assembly GCF_053599875.1 of Streptomyces sp. NPDC005151. Taxonomy (NCBI): domain Bacteria; kingdom Bacillati; phylum Actinomycetota; class Actinomycetes; order Kitasatosporales; family Streptomycetaceae; genus Streptomyces; species Streptomyces sp. NPDC005151. Next base: position 112,284 of record NZ_JBSFYR010000014.1, read on the forward strand.
CGACCGACGGATCGGTCATTTTGTTGGTCTCGATGATGCTGATCACGACAATCGCCTCCTCTCGGCGTCTCGGTGGACCGGCGGGCCGGTCCTGCGTATTCGGATAAGTACAGCACAGGATCAGGGCTTCAGAGAAGTCGCTGTTCCCGTGGTTAAGAACCTATGGTGATGACTGGGGCGGGCGCAAACTATTTTTTCGACGAGTTTTTCTCACACCTCCTCGTCGTCGCCTCCAAGCCCCTCGACCGGGTCCTCACCTGCACAGATGGCCAGCACGGCGGCTCCGAACCGGTCCATCTTCCGGACACCGACCCCGGAGATTCCCGCCAGTTCGCCCTCGCTGCCCGGCACCGCCTCCGCGATCGCCATCAGCGTCTTGTCCGTGAACACGCAGTAGGCGGGCTGGCCGATCTCCTTCGCCCGGTCCGCCCGCCAGTCGCGCAGCCGCTCGTACAGCGCCTCGTCCATGTCGGAGGGGCAGTCCTCACAGCGCATCAGCTTCATCTCGCCGGCGTCGGTGAGTGTCTTGCCGCAGACCCGGCACAGCGCGGGGCCACGACGCCTGCGCTTGATCACCGCGAGGCGCTCGATGCCTCCGCCGCCGACCGTGCCACGCCCGCCGAGCGCCGCCGAGCCGGGACGCACTCCGTTCAGGAAGCGGCTCGGGTGCCGCCCGCCGCGGCTGCCCGGCGACCGGGACAGCGACCATGACAGCGAGAGATGGAAGCGCGCCCGGGTGACACCGACGTACAGCAGGCGGCGCTCCTCCTCGATCTGCTCATCCGTCCTTGCGTACGTGATCGGCATCATGCCCTCGGTCAGCCCGACCAGGAACACGGCGTCCCACTCCAGGCCCTTCGCCGAGTGCAGCGAGGCCAGCGTGACTCCCTGGACCGCCGGGGCGTGCTGGGCGGCAGCCCGCTCGTCCAGCTCCGCCACCAGATCGGAGAGCGTCGCCCCCGGCTTGGCCTGTTCGAGGTCCTCGGCCAGCCGGACCAGCGCGGCGAGGGACTCCCAGCGGTCGCGCATCGCGCCGGAGCCCGCGGGCGGCTCCGTGGTCCACCCCTTGGTGGAGAGCACGGCCCGCACCTGGGAGGGCAGCCCCTCCGCGTCGTCGAGCAAGGAGTCGTTCCCCCCGGCGCGCGCCGCGCCGCGCAGGGCGACGCCCGCTTCCCGCACCTCCGCGCGCTCGAAGAAGCGCTCCGCGCCGCGCAGCTGGTAGGGCACGCCCGCGTCGGAGAGGGCCTGCTCGTAGACCTCGGACTGGGAGTTGACCCGGTAGAGCACGGCGATCTCCCCGGCCGGGACGCCGGCGGCGATCAGATCGCGGATCCGGCGGGCGGTGCCCTCCGCCTCCGCGGGCTCGTCCCCGTACTCCGTGTAGGCCGGCTCGGGACCCTTCTCCCGCTGCGAGACGAGTTCGAGCCGGTGCTCGGCGGCGCGGCCACGGGCCTGGCCGAGCAGGCCGTTGGCCAGGTGGACCACCTGGGGCGTGGAGCGGTAGTCCCTGACCAGCTTGACCACGGTCGCGTTCGGGTGGCGGGTGCGGAAGCTCAGCAGGTGCTCGGGGGTGGCCCCGGTGAAGGAGTAGATCGTCTGGCTGGCGTCCCCGACGACGCACAGGTTGTCCCGGTCGCCCAGCCAGAGGTCGAGCAGGCGCTGCTGGAGCGGGCTGACGTCCTGGTACTCGTCGACCACGAAGTGCTGGTACTGGCGGCGGACATGGTCGGCGATGTCATGACGGTCCTGGAGGATGGCGATGGTGAGGAGCAGCACGTCCTCGAAGTCGATCACCGAGCGGTCGCGCTTCAGCTGCTCGTACATCGCGTAGATCTGGGAGATCTCAGCGGTGTCGCGCGGGGCGTCGCGCTGGGACTTGGCGACCACGGCCGGATAGTCGCCGGGCACGGTCTGGGTGACCTTCGCCCACTCGATCTCGCTGGTGACGTCCCGCAGCTCGTTGCGGTCGAGCCGGATGCGGCAGCGGGCGGCGGCCTCGGCGACCAGCTGGACCTTGCGTTCCACCAGCCTCGGCAGCTCGCCACCGACTGCTTTCGGCCAGAAGTACTGGAGCTGGCGCAGGGCGGCGGAGTGGAAGGTCCGCGCCTGCACCCCGGCTGCGCCGAGCTGGCGGAGCCGGCCCCGCATCTCGCCCGCGGCCCGGTTGGTGAACGTGACGGCCAGCACACTGGTCGGCTGGAGTATTCCGGCGCGCACCCCGTACGCGATGCGGTGCGTGATCGCTCGCGTCTTGCCCGTACCGGCTCCGGCCAGCACGCACACCGGGCCGTGCAGGGCCAGGGCGACCTCGCGCTGCTCGGGGTCCAGCCCGTCGAGCACGGCGTCCGCCGACTCGGGGACCTGCGGGAAAAGAGAGGAATGCGTTGCTGCTGTCACCCCGCCATGCTGCCAGGTCGGGAGAGGCGGACGCGGAAGTTGTCCACAGGGGAGCGGCATCCGTCGTACTAATGCGGGGTCGGCGGCGGGAATGGTGACCAGGTCACGTGCGTTCCACTCCCTGCGGGGATGCGCATGGGCGGCTTTTCCGCAGTCGTGAGTGAGACGAACAAGACAGAGGAGCGCGAAAACATGCCGGGCACTGTGACGATGTACAGCACCACGTGGTGCGGCTACTGCCGTCGGCTCAAGGGCCAGATGGACCGCGAGGGCATCACGTACAACGAGATCAACATCGAGCATGACCCGGCGTCCGCGGCCTTCGTCGAGAAGGCCAACGGAGGCAACCAGACCGTCCCGACCGTGCTGGTAGTTCCCCCCAACGGTGGCGAGAACATCGTGATGACGAACCCGAGCCTGGCCCAGGTGAAGCAGGCCCTCGCGGTCTGACGCTCCCGCGCGGTGCGCCCCCTCTCGGCGTCTGAGCGAGCGATTCCCGCACCTCGCGGCAGCACGCCCGCGCGTACGCGCCTGCAGACACGCCCGCCGCCTTCCGGTCCGCCGGAAGGCGGCGGGCGTTTCCGTGCCCGCGAGCCGGCAGGCGTTTCCGTGCCGGGCAACCGGGCGTCAGCTCACGCCGCGGCCCCGAGCTGCAGGGCGGCCGCGGCCACTGTCTGTTCGAGAAGGACCGCGATGGTCATCGGTCCGACGCCGCCCGGGACCGGGGTGATCAGCCGTGCCCGCTCGGCCGCGGTCTCGAAGTCGACATCGCCGACGTTGCCGTCGTTGTATCCGGCGTCGAGCACCACCGCACCCGGCTTGATGTCCGCACCGGCGATGAAGCGCGGCTTGCCGACCGCGGCCAGCAACACGTCCGCCTGCTGCACGATCGACGGGAGGTCGGCCGTCCGTGAGTGGCAGTACGTCACGGTGGCGTCCTGGCCGAGCAGCAGCATCCCGGCGGGCTTGCCCAGGATGGCGCTGCGGCCCACGACGACCGCGTGTTTTCCCGCGAGGTCGACCTCGTACTCGTCGAGCAGGCGCATGATGCCGCCGGGTGTGCAGGAGACGAAGCCGGGAAGGCCGAAACTCATCGCCGCGAACGAGTGCATGGTGACCCCGTCGACGTCCTTGGCCGGGTCGATCGCCTCGAAGGCGGCGCGCTCGTCGATGTGGGGACCCACGGGATGCTGCAGCAGGATGCCGTGCACATCGGGGTCGTTCGACAGTGCGGTGACCGCATCGACCACGTCCTGTGTGGTGGAGGTGGCGGGAAGGGCCACGTGCCGTGACGCGATGCCCGCGCTTTCGCAGCGGCGGCGCTTCATCCGGACGTAGGTCACGGACGCCGGGTCGTCGCCGACCAGCACGGTCGCCAGGCAGGGTGCCTTCCCGGTGCGCAGCCGGAGTTCCGCCGCCGTCGCGGAGCTGGTCTCGATGATGCGGCGGGCGAGGGCGGTGCCGTCCATCGGACGGGCTGTCTGTGTCTGGGCCACGCTTCACTCCTGAGCGTCACAAGGATCACGAGGATCACGATGAATCGCCCAGGCGCACGGCATCGACGGTTGTCGAGTGTTTCCGTCGGACCGCTCCCCGGTGGTGCTCCACCTCAGCGCCAGTCACGGCCCAGGGCCAGATTAACGGACAGGAGCGTCCTGGGGGAGGAACCGGGCGGCAGTGGTGGGCGGACGACCCGGCCGTGCGTGCCCCGTCGCCCGCCCCGCACCGTGTGTCAGCCGACGCTGCCCGGCTTCGGGAGCGGCTTGCCATACCAGAGCTCGATCAGACGGGCCGCGATCGAGATGCCGAACGGGGGCAGGATCTCGCCCGATTCGAAGGCCGCCGTCAGGTCCTCGCGGGAGAACCAGCGCGCCTCCTCGATCTCCTCGCCGTCGACGTTGATCTCCGACGACGTGGCCCGCGCCATGAAGCCCAGCATCAGGCTGGACGGGAAGGGCCAGGGCTGGCTGGCGATGTACTCGACCTCACCGACCGTGACACCCGCCTCCTCGAACACCTCGCGGGCGACGGACTGCTCGATCGACTCCCCGGGCTCGACGAAGCCCGCGAGCGTCGAGAACCTGCCCTCCGGCCAGTGCACCTGACGGCCCAGCAGGGCGCGGTCCTGGTCGTCCGTCACCAGCATGATCACCGCCGGGTCGGTGCGCGGGTAGTGCTCGGCGCCGCAGGCCTGGCAGCGGCGGATGTGGCCGGCAGCTGCGATGACGGTGCGTTCGCCGCAGCGGGAGCAGAAGCGGTGCAGCCGCTGCCAGTTCTCCAGCGCCACCGCGTGCGCCATCAGCCCCGCGTCGCGCGGGCCGAGGAGCAGTCCGGCCTCGCGCAGCCCGGCCGGGCGGGCCGGCTGGTCCATGCGGCCGGGCAGCGAGTCCTTCTGGAGCGCGAAGTAGCTGACGCCGTCCTCGTCGGTGCCGAGGAAGTAGCGGTGGGTCTCGGTGACCGGGGCCTCGAAGGCCGGGGTCATGACGATCTCCGTGCCGCCGTCGGCGGTGTCGTCGATCAGCACCTGCCCGCCGGAGACCACGAAGACCCGGGTGGTCGGGTGGCTCCAGGCGGCGGAGAGCCAGGCCTCGTCGAGGCGGTGGTGCGCGGCGCGGTCGATGCCGCTGGGCGCGGTGAGACCGATGGGCCGGTCTGTGGTGGCGTTGTCGAAGGTGCTCACAGGTGCTTCCTACTCCCCCGGGACGGATCGGGTGTTCAGAGGATTCAGCGGAGTGCGGCGGACAGTTCGCCCCAGAGGTGGGCGGTCGTCTGCACGCCCTTGAGCAGGAGTTCCAGCTCCACCTTCTCGTTGGGGGCGTGCCAGCCGTCGGACGGTACGGAGATGCCCAGGAAGAGGACGGGGGCGCCGAGCACGTCCTGCAGGTCGGCGGCGGGCCCCGAGCCTCCTTCGCGGGTGAAGAGGATCTTCTGGCCGAAGGCCCGTCCCATGGCGCGGGCCACGGCCTGCAGGGCGGGGTGGTCCAGCGGGGTCAGGCACGGGCGGGTGGCGGGGGCGAAGGTGATCCGGTGGCGGATGCCGGCCGGGAACTGCGCCTGCGCCCACGCCCGGACGGCCTGTTGGACGTGGTCGGGGTCCTGGCCCGCGACCAGCCGGAAGCTGATCTTCACGAGGGCGGAGGACGGAATGATGGTCTTGCTCCCGGCGCCCTGGTAGCCGCCACCGATGCCGTTGACCTCGGCCGTGGGGCGCGCCCAGATGCGCTCCAGCGTGGAGTAGCCGGCCTCGCCCGTCGCGGCCTGCGACTTGGCGGTACGCAGCCAGCCGGCCTCGTCGAAGGGGAGCTCGGCGAAGAGGGCGCGCTCGGTGTCGGTGAGTTCCGTCACGCCGTCGTAGAAACCGGGGATCGCGACCCGTCCGTCCGCGTCGTGCAGGGCGGCGACGAGGCGGGCCACAGCGGTCGCCGGGTTGGGGACGGCGCCGCCGAACGATCCGGAGTGGATGTCCTGCTCGGGGCCGTGGAGCTCGATCTCGCACTCGGCGAGACCGCGCATGCCGGTGCAGACCGTCGGGGTCGTCTCGTCCCACATGCCGGTGTCGGAGACGATCACGGCGTCGGCGGCGAGGCGCGCGGCCTGCTGCTCGACCAGGGCGCGGAAGTGCGGGGAGCCGGACTCCTCCTCGCCCTCGACGAGGAGCTTGAGGTGGACGGCAGGGGTGGTGCGGCCGGTGGCGGCGAGGTGGGCCCGGACGCCGAGAGTGTGGAAGAACACCTGGCCCTTGTCGTCGGCGGCGCCGCGCCCGTACATCCGGCCGTCCCGGATCACCGGTTCGAACGGGTCGGTGTCCCAGCCGTCCTCCCGGGCGGCGGGCTGCACATCGTGGTGGCCGTAGACGAGGACGGTCGGGGCGTCCGGGTCCTCGGAGGGCCACTCGGCGAAGACGGCGGGGGCGCCCGGCGTCTCCCAGACCTCCGCGACCGGGAAGCCGGTCTCCTTGAGCTTGACGGACAGCCACTCGGCGCTGCGCCGTACGTCTCCCTCGTGCTCCGGCTGGGCGGATACGGAGGGGATGCGCAGCCACTCGGCAAGGTCGTCGAGGAAGGCTGTGCGGTGCTGTTCGATGTACGTACGGACGGCGCTGTCCGGGGTGTCGCTCATGGTCTTGAGCCTATCGGCCTGCGGGAGGTGGCTCGTCCCACAGGATTTTTTCGAGCTCGGCCCGGCCGGGGAGATCGGTGGGGTGGACGGCCTCTCCGGTGCGGACGAACAGGAACGTGGTGGTGACGGAGTCGAGCGGTACGTCGTGCAGTTCGGCCCAGGCGAGGCGGTAGACGGCCAGCTGCAGCGGGTCGGCCGTGCGGACGGCCGAGGTGTCTTCGTGGCCGTGGGGGGTGTGACGGGTCGTCTTCCAGTCGACGATCTCGTAGGTGACCCCGTCCGCACCTTCCGTGCGGTACACGGCGTCGATCCGGCCCCGGACCACGCGGCCCGCGAGCGTGATCTGGAACGGTGTCTCGACGCGGTACGGGGTGCGGTGGGCGTACGGGGTGCGCTCGAAGGCCTCCTTGAGCGCGGCGAGGTCGGCCTCGTCCGCGATGTCGGTGTCGCTCCCGTCGCCGCCGGGCAGCTCGTCGGGGCCGAGCATGGGCAGCGGCAGCTCCTCGAAGCGGGCCTCCACCCAGGCGTGGAATCTGGTGCCCCGGCGGGCCGCGGGCGCGGGCGGCCGCGGCATGGGTCGGGCCAGCTCCTGGGCGAAGCCGTCGGGGTCGTCGGCGAGCCTCAGCAGCTGCGTGGCGGAGAGCGAGGCGGGCACGAGGACCTCGCGCACGGTGGCGCGGGCGCGGCGCAGCTCACCGGCGAGCGCATCGAGGTCGCGGTCCCAGGAGGCAAGGGTGCGGGTCTCCTCCGGGGTGAGCCGTGAGGGGGTGCGGGCGGCGGGGACGTGAGGGGCGGGGATGCCAGGGGCCGATGACGTGGGGGCGGGCTCCGCGGGAGGTTCGCTCGACAGGGAGTCCCAGTCCGCGGCCACGTCGTCCGGGTACACCTCGTCGTCCGCGGCCACGTCCGGGTACGCCTCGTCGTCCCGGTACGCCTCGTCGTCCGGGTACGGCTCGTCGTCCGGGTACGGCTCGTCATCGGCATACCGCTGGTCGTCCGGTGCCACGGGGTACGCCCCCGGCGCCGCACCCGCCGCCGACTCCCCCGCCAGTGTCTCCAGGTGGGCCAGCACCGTCTCCGCGGCCGCCCGGCGGCGGGCCAGCGCCGTGTCGTCCAGCGGGAGCGGCCAAGCGTGGTCGGCGGCCGCCTCCGCGAGGGCCGGGTTCTCCTCGTCCTCGGCCGGCTCGTCAGCCCATGCCTCGATCTCGCCGTGTCCGGCCGCGCAGTGCTCGTACAGCGCCTGCAGGAAGTCCGACGGGCCGCGCGGCTTCTTCTGGGACGGCCCCCACCAGTGGCCGGAGCCGAGCAGCAGGCTGCGCGGCCGGGTGAAGGTGACGTAGCCGAGCCGGAGTTCCTCGGTGTGCTGGTGCTCCTTCATCTCCTGCTTGAAGCCCCCCAGCCCCTTGGCGTCCCAGGAGTGGATGACGGGCAGGGTGGGTGCGTCGCCGCGCAGGGCGTGCGGAAGGACCTTGGACTGGGAGGTCCAGGCGTCACGGGACCGGTCGCTGGGGAACTGTCCGGTGACCAGGCCGGGCACGGCGACGACGTCCCACTCCAGGCCCTTGGACTTGTGGGCGGTGAGGACCTTGACGGTGTTCTCGCCGCCGGGCAGTGCGTTGTCCAGGCCCTTCTCGTACTGGACAGCCGTGCGCAGGAAGCCGAGGAAGGCCAGCAGCGTGGCCTCGCCGTCGACTGCGGCGAAGCGGGCCGCGACGTCCAGGAAGTTGGCGAGGGTCTCGCGGCGGCGGGCGGCCAGCGCGTGCGGCGACGCGGAGAGCTCCACTTCGAGACCGGTGGTGGCGAGGACCCGGTGCAGGACGTCCATGAGCGGGTCGGCCAGCGAGCGGCGCAGCTCGCGCAGCTCGGTGGCGAGGCGGGCGAAGCGGACGCGTGCCTCGGCGGAGAACGGCAGCCCGTCGTCCTCCGTACCGCTCGATTCGAGGAAGGTGTCGAGGGCGTCGGCGAGCGAGATCACCTCGGCCGGGTCGATGCCTTCGACCGCCTCGGCGAGCCGGCGGTCGGGATCGAAGTCGTCGTCCGCGTGAGCCGCGCGGTGGACGAGGAGGCGGGCGCGGCGGCCGAGGAGGGCCAGGTCGCGGGGGCCGATCCGCCAGCGGGGCCCGGTGAGCAGCCGGACCAGGGAGGCGTTGGCGCCGGGGTCCTGGAGGACTTCGCAGACGGCGACGAGGTCGGCGACCTCGGGCAGGTGCAGCAGCCCCGAGAGGCCGACGACCTCGACGGGGATGTCGCGGGCGACGAGCGCGGCCTGGATCTCCGGGAAGTCACCTGCCGTGCGGCACAGCACGGCGATCTCGCCGGGTTCCTTCCCGGTCCGTACGAGATGGGCGATCGAGTCGGCGAGCCAGTCGATCTCTTCGGTGTGGGTGCGCAGCAGGGCGCAGCGGACGATGCCGTCGCGTTCGGCGCCCGGGGCGGGGCGCAGCGCTTCGACGCCCTCGTGCATGGCGCGCAGCGGCTCGGCGAGCCCGTTGGCGAGGTGCAGCAGGCGGCCGCCGCTGCGGCGGTTCTCGCTGAGGGAGTACCGGGTGGCGGGGGCGCCGTCGGCGTGCGGGAAGTGGTGCGGGAAGTCGTCGAGGTTGGCGACGGAGGCGCCACGCCAGCCGTAGATCGCCTGGCAGGGGTCGCCGACGGCGGTGACTGCGTGACCGGACGCGGTGCCGTCGGGGCCGCTGCCGAAGAGAGCGGAGAGGAGCAGCCGCTGGGCGACGGAGGTGTCCTGGTACTCGTCGAGCAGGACGACCCGGTACTCGTCGCGCAGGATCGCGCCGACCTCGGGGCGGGTGAGGGCCAGCTCGGCGGAGAGTGCGATCTGGTCGCCGAAGTCGAGGAGGTCGCGGCTGCGCTTGGCGTCGCGGTAGCGCCGGGTCAGTGAGAGGAGTTCGCGGCGGGCCTCGGCGGTCTCCGGGATCTTGCGCAGCTCGGCGTTGGTGAGCCGGGCCGCTGCGAGGGCACGGAGGAGCTCGGTGTCGTACTCCGCGAGCTGCTCGGGGCGTACGAGATGCTCGGCCAGCTCGGCGTCGAGTGCCAGCAGATCGCTGACGAGGGTGGGGAACGACCTGGTCAGTGCCGGGTACGGGCCCGGGGCCTCGCGCAGCACTCGGGCGGCGAGCTGGTAGCGGGTGGCGTCGGCGAGGAGGCGGGTGGTGGGTTCGAGTCCTATGCGCAGCCCGTGCCCGGTGAGGAGCCGTCCGGCGAAGGCGTGGTACGTGGAGATGCTGGGCTCGCCCGGCGGGTTGTCCGGGTCGATGGCGTCCGGGTCGGTGACCCCGGCGGCGACGAGTGCCTTGCGGACGCGCGCGGCGAGCTCGCCCGCCGCCTTGTTCGTGAAGGTGAGCCCGAGTACCTGCTCCGGGGCGACCTGCCCGGTCCCCACCAGCCACACCACGCGCGCCGCCATCACCGTGGTCTTCCCCGACCCGGCTCCGGCCACGATCACCTGCGGGGCGGGCGGCGCGGTGATGCAGGCCGTCTGCTCCGGAGTGAAGGGGATCCCGAGGAGCTCCTTGAGCTGCTCGGGGTCGGTGATACGTGAGGACACCCCACAGAGGCTAACCGGGCACACCGACACCGGGCGGAGTCGCAAGGAGGCCGGGAAGTGCCTCGCCCGCGCCCGGCTCCCTGGTCTAGGTTGAAGTCGATCACAGCCGATCACATCGGATGCGCGCCCCATACGCATCAACAGCCTTACGAGGACGGTCATATGAGCACCGACGCACTCGCCGCCGACTCCGCCGAGCTCAGGAAGCGCATCGATACGACGAAGGCGCATCCGGCCCGGGTGTATGACGTTTTTCTCGGAGGCAAGGACAACTACCCGGCCGACCGCGAGGCCGCCGCCATGGCGAGCAAGGCCAATCCGCGGAGCCATCTCGATGTCCGGCACAACCGGGACTTCATCCGTCGGGCCGTGACCGCGCTGGCCGTCGGGGCGGGCATCCGCCAGTTCCTTGACATCGGCACCGGGCTGCCGACCCAACAGAACGTGCACCAGATCGCCCAGGCCATCGCCCCGGAGTCACGGGTGGTCTACGTGGACAACGACCCGATCGTCCTCGTCCACGCACAGGCCCTGCTCACCAGCGGCGCCGAGGGCCGGACCGACTACATCGAGGCCGATCTCCGCGACCCGGCCAAGATCCTCGAAGCCGCCCGGCGGACCCTCGACTTCGACCGGCCGGTGGCGCTCGTCCTCGCCGCGATCCTGCACTTCATCGAGGACGACGAGGCATACGGAATCGTCGAGCGCCTTGTCGACGCCCTGCCGTCCGGCAGCTACCTCGTCCTGAGCCACCTCAGCGCGGACATGAACCCGGTGCCGATCAACAAGGTCGCGGAGACGCTCCGGAAGCGGGGGCTCTCCTTCGTGCTGCGCCCACGCACCGCGATCGAGCGGTTCCTGACGGACAACGGACTTGAGCAGCTGGAGCCCGGCATCGTCCCGTCCCACCGCTGGCGTCCCGATCACGCGGCCGACGCGACCGAGGCCCCGCTGCCGGAGCCGGAGTATGTGGAGCGCCTCGACGACCTGGAGCGGTTCCGGTACGTGAGCATCGGCGAGGCGACCGAAGAGGACATCAACATCTACGTCGCGGTGGCGCGCAAGCCGTAACCCTGTCGGGGTCACGGCGACGCGCCACCCGTGAACCACTGTCGTAGTCACGGGTGGCGCGCAAGCCGTGCACCACTGTCGTACGGACCCCGCGTGTCGTACGAACCGTTTCTTGGCAGTGAGCGGAAGTGAGTCCGCGCACTGGCGCGCCCCGAACGGTCTTGGGCGCACTGGTCGTCCGCTTTCACCTCCGGGCGGCGACACGG